>NZ_JAAORN010000002.1:305628-611256 GCF_017695975.1 Prochlorococcus marinus CUG1417
ATCTATATTAATGGTGATAGCCCCAATTTGTCTTTTTACAGTAGGAGTTATTGCTATACCAATTTTAGTAAAACCTCGTAAACAATCAGGTCTTACCAAGAGGTACATACGAGGTCTTTGAATTAAATAAACCTTAAAGAAGTGCTAAAAAAACTTTAAAAAAATTACATCAATCAATTTAAAAATATTCCAAACACACACATACATACGCTCACAAAAAAAATATACGCCTTAATTTAATTTGAATAAAGTTAAATATGGTTTTCTAAAAATTTTTGAAAAATGCAATTTGATACATTATTTTCATAATTAAGACACTGTGATGGATAATATAATGTGGAGATTGGTTTTATTTAATTAAATTATCACTAAAAAATTTGAGCAAAATAAAATTTTCAGGTCTTAGAGGCCAAGCGCTTGTAATTGAGAATAAAGATATTCCAAGCATAAAAGAATTTAAGGATGTTATTCCAGATCACTATTTTGAATGTAATACGAAAACTTCTTTAAAGTATCTTTTACAAACAATCTTAATTCAATTATTAGTAGTTGCAATCGGGCTACATATTCCATTTACTCCAGAAATGATCCCAATTTGGATCATTTACTCATTACTATCAGGTACAACTGCGATGGGATTCTGGGTAATTGCGCATGAATGCGGACATGGAGCATTTTCTAAAAACAAAACTTTGGAAACCATAATTGGATATTTACTGCATTCATTACTACTAGTTCCCTATTTCTCTTGGCAACGTTCTCATGCCGTTCATCATCGATTCACAAATAATGTAACCAATGGAGAAACTCACGTTCCTTTAGTTATTGAGGGAAATGGAGTTACGGAAAAGGTAGGGGGAGAAAAAGAATTGCATTTTTCAAATTCCATAGGTAAGAAAAATTACGGAATTCTTCAACTTTTTTTACATCTAATATTTGGCTGGCCTGCTTATTTACTTACAGGAAGTACCGGAGGTATTAAATATGGGACTTCAAATCATTTTTGGCCAACCAAACCATTTTCCAAAGTATTATGGCCATCAATTTGGACTAAGAAAGTTTGGATATCAGATATTGGTATAGCTTTAACGTTATTGGGTATTATTTTCTATGTTTTTAAGTATGGATTGTTTTCAGTAATTGCAATGTATATTGGACCTATATTAGTTATTAATAGTTGGTTAGTAGTTTATACATGGCTTCATCATACAGATTCAGATGTGCCCCATCTTTCAAATACAGAATTTACATTTATGAGAGGAGCCTTTCTCTCCATTGACAGACCTTACGGTAAAATCCTTAATTTTCTGCATCATAATATAGGTTCAAGTCATGTAGTTCATCATGTCTGTCCAAACATTCCTCATTATCATGCTATAAAGGCTACCGTCTTAATAAAGAAAAACTTTAAAAAGGCATATCTTTTTAATCCTGATCCTATACCTAAAGCACTTTGGAATATTGCTTGCCATTGTGTTGCTGTTAAGTCAGATAGTAAAAAAGAAAGATATCTTTGGCAATCTTCATACAATAAAAGAGGTTTGTAAAATTATAAATTTTTTACAACATTCATATACGCAAATCTGAAAAGAATATAAAAAAAATAGCAATCTCTTAATTTCTATCTTAAAAATAATTGATTTTATTTATTTCTTATGAGTGGCGACAATTTACATGGAAAACAACCTATTAAATTTTATTCGGAAAAAATAACACTCACAAAAGTTGAATTATTAGAGAGGCAATTGAGTTTAGGAGACAAAGTATCAGATTTAGATGAAAAGCATAAAGAATGGAGCAGAAAACTATCGAATTGATGATTTAAAAATACATTTACATAACATTGATGTTTAATTTAATCTAATCAAGAAATTTTCAATGATTCTGAAAAATTATAAGAACAAGGGAATGCCTTGTGATGTGTATAGTAAAAAACTTTCTATTTAATTTTTCTCAATTTTGGCGTTTTAAAAAATATTATTTTTAAGCTAAAAAATAATATTGTGACTGTAAGAGCAGGCAGGATAAATAATATTAAATCAGAACTTAATAGAGAAGGAATTCTCGCAAAAATTAAATGCATGTAAAAAGTTTCAAACGACATTGAAATATCTGTAAATCTTTTTAATTAATAGCAATTATTTGGCTATCAAAAACTATTTTTTTTCTAAGATAAAAAATTTCGACAAAAAAAGAGTCAGCCTGTATCCCTACTAGCTGACTCTGATATTTATATTAATTTAAATAATCCCTAAATGAGGATTTGATATACTTACCAAAAAAAACTACTGACATAAATTTTATCTCTCAAAATATAAATATCAACGCCAAAATAATTCTATCAAAAGAGTATATTAAGATACAGAATCGTTACAAAATGGGCTATTTAAGAGTCGAATAGGATATTTTTTCATAGCTTTCTTTACATAAATAAATAAATATGTTATATTTGTTTACAAATTATTTTCAAAAAAATGACTCCTGAAGCAGAACGTTTTAATGGTTGGGCAGCAATGTTAGGTTTCGTTGCAGCAGTTGGTGCTTATGTAACAACAGGCCAGATTATTCCAGGTTGGTTCTAATGGATAATACAGAACCAAAAATTGTTGAAAAAGAAAAAGTTGTAGCTGAAAAGCTTAACGGGAGGTTTGCTATGATTGGATTCGTAGCACTATTAGGCGCTTATCTAACTACAGGTCAAATAATCCCTGGCTTTATCTAAGAAAACATCCCAAAATTTAATCAAATAACCGAATTTACTAGTTAAATTTGGTTTTTTTAATTCACATAAATACATAGAAATAGTTTAGTTTTTAATATTCAAATACCAAACATAAACTATAAAAAGAAATCAGTATAAAAACTCTACCGCGATAATAAGAATACAATTAAAGTTATGTGATAAATTCAAAGTTGATTAAATGTCAAATCTTCTCTTAGAAATATTATTTTGGCTAATTTTACTGATTTACATTGGCGCAAGAATCACACAAATCAAGAAAAATTATAAACAACAATATTAAATATTAAAAGAGAAATTTTCCCAAAAAAGAAGTTTAGGAAAATTAAAAATTATCGTATAAAGAAGTCTGAAGATAAAAGAATTTACTATATGCTTTTTCTTCTTTAATTTAAAAAAAAATAATGCTATCTTAGTCAAAAATAATTATAGAATTTTATGAGAGTAAAACTTGAACCAGAGACAGCATTTATTGGGAAAAAATTTGCTTACTTATTCCTCGGAATAATCTTTAGTCTTAATGCTATAACTTTTATTTGGTTTTTTTTATTTTCAAATCTATAAAAAGTTAATTTAAATTTAAGAAAATAATTATTTAAATATTTTTCTATTAATCATTTGATATAAACTAAAAAAATTTATAAAGTAAAAACTAATAAGTTTAGTATTAAAAAATCCCTGGTATTATCTGCCCTGTTGTTACGTAAGCACCCAGTAGTGCAACAAATCCAACCATTGCCCATCTGCCATTTACTTTTTCTGCATTTTGAGGATATCCTTCATAAGAAACAGATTCATCTATGTAAGGCCTTGTCTCGGAAGGAAACATATTTTGTCTTCCACCTGATTCCGTTGTTACTCCAGAGTTTGACATTTAAACGTTTGTAATTGTTAACTAAAGTAACATAAATATTAACTTTTGTAAACCTAGTACATGAGAAATATTCTTTTGGGAGTAATTGACAATAAATCTGTGGCAGTTTTGTTAGACGCAATTTATTTCTTAAAAAATTTTTTTTATTTTTTTACTTAATCGTATTTACAAAAAAATCTTTTTAATAAGCATTTATACTCACAGTAAGTAATTTTACTTAGTAGAATAAAATTAGCATTTAGGAAGTGCTTGGCTGGTTAACATCAGGTAAACTGAAGCTAACTTGGTCGTCATGAGCTTGCCGGTGGGGTACTTGCAAGCTCTTTTATTTTTAAAAGCAAGAAGTTTTTTGTTACTGAAAAAGCTTTGAAGGGAAATAAAGCCATTGTCAAAATATAATTCTATTGCTATAGAAAAATAGAGTAAATAATATTTATGTCCATAGATTTTATTCTTATTCCCGCTTGTATTTTTATTATTCTTCTTCTTCTAAATCGAGAAAATAGAATCTACAAAAGAAATCAAAAAACCTAAGTAACAAAAAATTTTTACATGAGGTTTTAAAAATAATCTTCAATAAATTAATTTTTTATCTTATAAAAAGATTCCAAAAAATTTCTTATTTAGAAATAGTTTTTGAATATTGAAAATTTAAAAAGGGAAATTATGTTAGGTTTTTATTTAAAATTAATTTACTCCAATATATTCCTGAACTGTTGATCTGATTTAATTTTTGTTGGCAGTGTGAACATTTACACTTTTCTAATAAAGGTTTATTTTTCATTAATTGCCTTTTTTTTAAAGAAACCAAATTTTTTAAATAACTGCAAGTAGAAAAAATTCTTTTTTTATTTTATTTTGGAAATTTATAACCAAAAGCGGTCTATTTAGCCAATAATTTTCAATTGGTCTCTAAATCATTGATATTTTATAATGCTAAAAAAGATATCAAAAATCAAATAAATTACTTTTGAAACTTTCAAATCAATCACAATTTAAAAAAAATATCAAAAAAATAATTACTCCTTGGTATGTAATACCTCTAATAGATAGATGGTTATTAGGACAACTTATACCTCCTATGATTTTTGCCATTTCTGCTTTTACTGTTATTTCATTATCTGTTGGAGTAATGTTTGATCTCATAAGGAAAATAGTTGAATATGGATTACCTGTATTGCAAGCTTTACAAGCTTTAGTGTATAGCTTACCAAGCTTTTTGGTTTTGTCATTTCCAATGGCTGTTTTATTATCCACACTATTATCTTATGGAAAACTATCAGCAAATTCTGAATTATTAGCTTTAAGATCTTTAGGAATTAAAACATCTCGAATTATAGCTCCAGCTATTGCAGTCTCAATCTTCATGACAGGATTAACTTTTTATTTCAATGATAATTTAGTTCCCACTAGTAATAGACTTGCCGAATCAACTTTAAGATCTGGAATAGGAAGTTCATTTAACAAAGGTAAGAATAACATTATTTTTACTAGAAAAGGATCAAGAATAGCTCCTAGCACTAATAAACCAACAAAAGTAAATACATACTTAACGCATATTTTTTATGCCTCTAAGTTTGAAAATAATATAATGAAAGAGGTTACAGTTTTAGACTTTTCCAGAGAAAATATAAAGCAGATTCTTACAGCAAATAGTGCAATTTTTGATAAAGATAATTCTTCCTGGATATTTTCAGATGGAAATATTGTTTCAACTAATTTAACAGGTCAAACAACAAACATTGAATTTAAACAATATATATACCCTTTTGTTGAAGGCCCATTAGATCTCGGAAAAGTCCCAAAAGATGCAAGCGATATGTCTTTAAAAGAAGCTTTTGAGGCTGAAAGAATATATAAAAAGATAGGAAATCTCAAGGAGATTAGAAAAATTCAAGTAAGAATTCAAGAAAAATTTACTTTACCTTGTGCATGTTTGGTTTTTGGATTAATAGGTAGTATCTTGGGATCTAAATCTAATTTAAGATCTTCAAAAAGTCAGGGGTTCGGATTAAGTGTGATTCTTATTTTAGTTTATTACGTTATGTCATTTATATGCAGTTCTTTTGGCGTTAAGGGATTAATTCCTCCAATAATCGCAGCTTGGTTTCCAGTAGTAATTTCTCTATTTGGGGGATTTTATTTCTTAAGAAAATCAAGTTCTGTATAATGCTTTATTTAATTAATTAGAATTGTTTGTTTATTAGAAAAGTTATCACAATATTCAGTTAATCAAGAAGATCCATATTTTTTAAATCTTATCTATTCTTTTATAACCATACCAATCAGGATAATTATTTTCTTCAATCAAATTATTTTCTAGATTTAATTCTATTTTCCAATTACCTACTTTTTTAATAACTTGGCAATCATCACAACCAGTTATTATTTTGAGAGAGGCTATATCATCTTTATGCTTTTTTTTACATCCAATTAGCAATTTAGACTTCGCTAAATTTTTTGCCTCTAATTTACTTGAAGCAACAAATAAACCAAATTCATGTTTTTCTTGCATAGAACTTGGATTATATCCTCCGATATTAACAAACCATAAATTCTTATTGGTATGTTTTCCATTAACTAATTCGTTATTTTTTAATTTCTTATTTTCAATATTTTTGAGTGTTACTTTATAGCCATTTACATATTTTATTTTTTTATAGCTATCAATATGTAATCCCTCAAAAGTTCCAAACCAATTCTTTCTTAGTGCATCATATGTATCTTCAATCTTGGAGCCTACTACCCATCTAACATCATGTAACTCTATATTAGCCATTTTCGCTCTCCCTCCCAGAACAACCAAAAAAAGATGAATTTTATCTATTTTTTCAATATTCATATAAAAATTTTTTATTCTTAATCTAAAGATTCATCTTAATAAATTCCTAAAAAAATTTATATTTTGCCTAAAACTCCAAGAATTAATCTGCAAGTAATCATTTAGTCAATAAAATTGACCTTCAATTAAACCAACCTTTTTTCTTTGATTTGACATCTGGAGAAGTCTTAATCTTAGTTGACTCGTCAGTTCTTCCTTTAATAATCATCAAAGGAACAATTGCCCAGAGGGCTAAAAATAGTACCCAAAATAAGTAAATGTTCATAGATTTAAAATCATTAGATTTATACTAAACTTTATAAAAAGATATCTGTGAGTTTCTTTTTAAAGTACTGATTTCAATGTATTATAAAACTTTTACTTATTTCGAAATAAAGGAAATAATCTAAAAAGCACTTTTAAGTATGAAAAAAAAATATCAGATTAAAAATTATGGATAGATTATATCAAGAATATTCAAAGACAAATTTAAAAAATTTGCACTCTTCATTACCACTGCTTTGCCTCAGGAGAAGAGGAGTGCTACTTTATGATGACATCATTAAAACTTTTTCGTGAATTTATCCTAACAAATTACTCTATATTAAGAATTTCTTTGGGAACAGTTTTATTAGATGAAAAAATGTGATTTATGTCATAAGCCAGATAAGATCCACTATAGGTGCAAATCCATAATTCATAAGAAATGGATTTTTTGTTGTAAAGAATGTTGGAATCAAATTTCTAAACATAAAAACTATTCCTATGGTGGAACTAGAAAGTCAAAATAATTAATTTTAGGCAAACTAACTTATAAAAACCAATAAGTAAAACTTAAAAAATAAACTATTTTTTTTGAAAAAGAATTTTAATTTTCTAGAAATAATCTTTAATTTCTTTTTTTATAGAATTATATTCGAGATTAATATTTTTAATAAATTCGTCTGCTTCTTTTTTTATATTTTTATATTCATTTATTTTTTGTTTACTTTTCTCAAAAAAAATCATTTCAAATTTCCCTGGATTTGCTACCTCAATCCAATACCCTGCTAAACAATAAATTTGGTTTGGAACAAAAGTTAAAATAAATAATTTTTTGGAATTTTTGTATTTATCAATTATCTTATTAGCGATAGTACCTTTGGTTTTATTAATCCCAAATAGAGTAATATCTTTTGCTAAAGACTTAAAATGCCTTGATAAATTCTTATTCTTTTTTACTGAATTTCTAGAAATTATTTTTTCAAGAGAATAACAATAATCTAAAAAATTTGTATTTTCTTTTTTTGAAGGATATATGGTTATTAGGGAACTAAAAAGTAAAAAAGAAGTTAAAATAAATTTATTAAGCATTTTTAATTTAACTTGAATTAATTATTACATAAAAATAAAAAGAAAAATCATAAATTACTCTTAATTTCTTTAAAAGATTCCTTTCAACTAAATAGAATTCTATCAATTGAATAACTCTTTTTTAAAACGATAAAAGCATTTTGGACTAATTAAGTACTTATCAAATACATAAAATTTTTTTCTTATAATAATATTATGAAAAATTCAATTTTGAAAAATAAAAGTATCAAATCTTTTTTAGATTTTTTTTCAAGATTATCAATTTCAGCAATATTCATCTCATCCATACCTAGCAAAATAAATGATTTTGAAAGAACAGTTGAATATATCTCTTCCAAAGGCATTCCTGAACCAATTTCATCTGTCCTTCTGGTGGGAGCCATTATATGTCTTATCTTTGGTTCTGGATTTTTTATATTTGGAGAAAATCAAAAAATCGGTTCATTTTTTTTATTAATATTTCTTATTCCGACAACAATAATTTTTCATGTATTCCCTTTCCATCAAAGAGCAGTATTTATGAATCTCGGATTGATAGGTGGATTAATTATTGCTGCAATAAGGGAACCAAAATAATTTACTTAATTAAAGAAACCTAAATATTTTTTATTTTTTCTCTCTTAATTCTGGGAAGCAATTCGCAATATGAATTAATTCATAAACCTCTTTGCTATCGTATTTTTTATTAGAAATCCCACTTCCTGGCTCTATACCTTTCTCTTTCATCTTCTTTAATATCAATTCTTGCCTTTGCATACTTGACATAGACTTGAATCTTTTAATTCGTTCTTTTTTATTCACTAGATCTTAGTTTATTTAAAATTTATTTTTAAGATTTTATAAATTAGCGATTCATTAAGTAAGTAAGGAAACCAGTAAATGTGAGTAATTTAAATCCAATAAAGAAAGGTAAATATTTTTTGACTTTTTTACCAACGGGCAATAATTTGTTCAATGAATTGATCATGATTTAAATTAAAAATTTAAATTTTTCAGATATCCTAACGAATTTTTTTTAAAATTATCCCATTTCGATTTGTACATTTAAAAAGTAGATCTAAACTAGATTGTTTACGTCCCTTTTTTTATGAATGATAAAGAAACAATCATTTCATTATTAAATGAGTTCGCTAATCCCCAAAAAATGGCCTCATTTTTTGTTAATAATTCGACTCCAGATTTCTTATGCATAAGACCCAGTGGTAATCCTCTAGATGCAAAAGGGTTCGAACAAATGATTGCTGGTGATATAGTTCAAGAAAAGGCAGAAATAACCAGAATTCACCGATTCGAATTTTTAAGTGAAAATATAGTAATGTGCATTTTTACACTAGGTTCAAAATTTACTTATAAAGGGACACCTAATGATGACTTGCCAACAGTTACGTCAATTTTTAAAAAAGTAAATAATGTTTGAAAAATTCACTGGATACAAAGATCTACAGTAAATTCCGATTTATCTTTATGGGATTAGCAAAGTTAATAGCTCTACTACTTGTAGGTAGTTCTTTTATTGGTTTAATTTTTAATTTTTTATAAAATAAATAAATCAAATAAAGAATATCAAGTAACTATTTCTTTTTTTTAAAAAACAATTGCTTCTTTTATGCTTAGTAATTTGATTTTCAGGTGAAAATAAAAACTTTAGACAGACTAACGCCTATATCTAAAGCCAATAAAGCAATAAGTAACTTACTCATTTTTTAGAACTCTCAACTATTTTTTTGTAAAGTTCCTCAGAAATAGGTTGCATAACCTTTTAAGAATTTAATTACAAATTAATGATTTTAGAATTAATTTCTCGTTACTAAATATACGAATATATGAATTTTTAAATAGGTAAAAAATATATTCACTATAAGTTCTTCTTATAAAGTATTAATAAATACTTAATCCAAAAACGTCAATAAATGTCCAAACTTTTTTAAAAAAGAAATTAGAAATATTATTTCAAGTAAATAGATCCTCTATAAGTAAGCTTTACAATCTTTTCTTCTTGTTTTCTACAATATACAAATGACTTTCCATTGAAATACATGTTTACCATGATGCAGCTCCTGAACTTGCTCAAGTCCCCGTCCTATGGCTTGAGTCGTACTGCGGTCTATCAGATGGTAGATCGGACGATTTTGTAGTATTGACTACAATCTATTTATAAAGTATTTATACTTAGATGTCAACAATTAATAGAAACTAAACTTCAATTTAAAAGTAGATTCGGCTCTCATAAACTCCCGAAAAAGAATATAGAACATATAACTACGAGTAACTCCCATAAAAACTGAAACAAATGCTAGAACTACACAAATAGGGCAATGTGGGAATCCCATTATTCATTTTCCAATATAAATTTTAATTCAGTCTCTGCGTTAACAATGTCAATTCTTCTCTTAAGTAGTTTAAAAAATTTAATTATTTTTTTCAAAATTAAACCTTCTTTAGGCATCAATAATAATATTATTCTAAGAATCAAAATATCAATGAGCAAAAATACTGAATCCATTGATATAACTTAATTTTTGTAGCATTCCTATACAATAATAACCCCAACATATGCTCAGATACTTTTAATCAATTAACCCGTAAATGCTTATTCAGAATAATTAGAATAATTAGTGATCTAATTACCTTTCTGTACTATTTTTCTTTTGCAAAAAAATAGAGCGGTCTAAAGTTCAATACTCCACGAGGATTAAGTCCGCTGCCTAAAGTCTGAGAGTGCAAATTTTTCTCTCTCAATATAGATTTATTCTTTATGAGAAAAATATCTTGATTGCTTAATAAATTTATTTTGTATATTGCTATTACAAAAATTATGAGTTTTCTTAAATTAGTTACTAAATCCTCGTGGAGAAAGCTTTAGTAAATTTATTTTATTTGTTACTAATAAGATCAGCCGAATCTTATTATGGAGAATCATTTGTATCTGCAGAAGTTCCATTTAATTCAATCAAAAGTTTTTCTTGATTTTAGAAAGTTTTTAATACTTAAATTCTTAGCTTTCTGAATATTGAATAACTAATTTGAGTTAAGTTGGTTAATTATCTCTATTGCAAATAAAGATAAGGTTGTTAATCTTGCACTTAAAGAAGAAACTTAATTTCTTAAACTGATGGAATTTGATCATTTAAATTTCAATGAAGATGATGGCCTCATGTCAATAGAAGATTTAAGGGCTTTACGTCTTCGAAAAAAGAAAATTGAAACTGATAAAAAAGCTAGGAAGTATATCCTGGATATAAATCAAAGATATAGAAAAATGAGTACCCGCAAGAGTAACAACTTTTTAAAGAATATGAACCCTTTTAAAAGGGCCGCATAAATCGATAATCTTGATTTTGTTAATTTGTTTAACTTTGCATCTTTCAGAGTAAAATTTTATTGGTGTTTCTTTGGAAGAGTTTCACCAAGAGGGGCCAATTTTTGGCCCCTTCTTTGCAAAGATATTTTTTAATTGAAACTCGTTCTAAAATAAAAGTAATACTTTCCTAGAAGGCGAAAGTGACGTAAATCTTTTGTTTAGAGTTTTTTATCACCACTTAATGAAAACCCTATATCTTCAAATAATTCATCTTATTAAAAAAACAAAAGTTTTAGCTCATGGACCATATAACTAAATTTATAGAATTTTTTCGACAATTATAATTTTTTTTCATTTGCGATTTTTAATGGCTTCACCTACAAGTTGGGAATTCTACAAAGAAGTTGAAACTAAAATTTTATGGGTGAATATTTGTGCCCAAGATTTAGATGGAGTAGCTATTTCGATAAATAAATGGTGGAAAACAAGATATCCATTATACAAAATCAGAATAGTGTCTAAAAAAGAATTTGAACTAGTAAAAATACAAGCTAAGAAAAAGGAGCAATAAAATTTTTCTTTGGTAAATTTTGATGCTGAATGTTTAATTTTTACAGCTATTATTAAATTAATAAATTAAGGGACAAATGAACTCTGCATTTGCAAAAATCTCAAATTTGAAATTTAATAGGAATTCTAAAATAGCTATTACTCTCGCGTCATCAACTTTCTTTTTGTATGCCTTGGGTCAAGCCCCAATTTTTAAAAATATACTTGCAGGTGCCTTCTCTTGCTCTGGCTAAATAAAATACTAATTTTTAGAGAAGCTAAAAAGCTAAAATAGACAGTGATTGACAGTCAATCTACACTTAGAGGGATAAACCCCTCTTTTTTAATGTTCAATAGATTTATTGATGAAAAAATAATTATTCTTTTTATTTCTCTTTTCAACTGATGAATATTTCCCCGCACCTATTAATTGATGCTGTTATTTTGAGCTCTGCCCTAACGATAACTTTGGTATTGAGAGCAAAAGGTAATGCTGCCAGAAAAGAAAAAGAAAAAGAAAAAGAAAATAAATGATTACTAAAGAAGAAGAAAAAGTATTTAAAAAAACTAAATTATATAGATTTTAGAACTTTCTTATTTATGGAAGTTCCATTGCTATTGGAGTTTTCTTATTTTATTTATATTCTGCATATGTATTTATAAATAAATTACATACATGTACGGCATAGCGATTACTTATGGGGTTGTGAGCCTTTTATTGCTTGGTGGATTTGCATACTTTACTTTTAAAATGAAACGCTAATTTTTATGTCCTCTTCAATGAAAGATTTCTTAGATAAATTTTTTGATTTATGTAAAGAATATCAACAAGAAATTCCACCTCAGAAGATGGCTGAGATTTTAAGAGAATATGCAGATAGATTAGATGAATGATAGATACTGTCTGACCTAAGAAGGTATTAAGAGAATATAATTTCTAGCAAAATTTACACAAAATTTTTAAAGATTAAATTAATTTTTTGAGGATATTTTCCTTGGAAGTATTC
Source organism: Prochlorococcus marinus CUG1417 (assembly GCF_017695975.1). Taxonomy (NCBI): domain Bacteria; kingdom Bacillati; phylum Cyanobacteriota; class Cyanophyceae; order Synechococcales; family Prochlorococcaceae; genus Prochlorococcus; species Prochlorococcus marinus. Next base: position 318,274 of record NZ_JAAORN010000002.1, read on the forward strand.
ATAATTTAGGATTTTTTTTGATCCTTAATCCGTACAATTTTGTTCCTCTAACCGCACACATAAAACTTGAAATTTGCTATTCAAATGAACTAGAAAATAGGTGTAGTCAAGAGGTAATTCTTATGGCACTAAATGACACATTTACTATCCAAGAAATTAATTTGGATAAAAAAAACCTTTTATTTGATAATAAGCTCAAAGAAATTGCAGCTTATTGGAATAAAGAATGTGCAGAACATCCGAGTAACAACCATTGCAAGATTTTTTGTGATTAAAACTTTAACTTTTAGGTATTCTTACGCTTGATTTTTACATAATACCCGTACTAAAGAATAATCAGACAGAAAGGAGGTAGAGCAAATGACTAATTTAGGTATAGAAATTTTATTTTGGACAATTTTAATTGCTTATCTGGGATTAAGGTTTTCTCAAACTTGGAATGGATTCAAAAAACAGTATTAATTAGGAGAATAGAAAATGAAACTACAAACTCAGTTCACGGTTCCAAAAAAAGAATTAAAGGATCTTGATTATGTTAAGAAAGTAGATTTCTTTAAAGAAACTTTAAACAACGAATGTATAGATTATCCAAATCAAGAAGATTGCTTGGTTTGTTGCAATTAGAAATCACAAAATAGCTGTTTTTAAAAATTAAATAAATTTTTATTAGTATTTTTAAATTTTCTAAAAGGGAGTTAGCACTATGGAATTAAGATTCTTCCCAATAAATATTTTTAGAGAGACTCCAAAAGTCACATTCTTTGATGCAGGCATAGATAGTTCTAATGGTTCTGATGTTGTGATCCATTCTGGGGAAGCTATATCTCCTCCAGATGATTTAAAAGATGAGCAATATTACGTTCACAATCATCAAATTGATCATAATTTAGTTATCACCGGAGAAAGGGAATTTGTTTTAATAAATCCTTCCTGGGATGAACCTCATCATGTGATTTATTTAAATAGATCTATGGGAGCATTAGAAATTCCTATAGGAACTTATCACAGATCTATCTCGGGGAAAGAAGGTAGTATTGTTTTAAACCAATCTAAAAGAGATAAATCTTTTGATCCTGCTGAAGAATTTATCCCTCAAAAATTAGACAAAATTAATTTAATTAAGGCAAGAAAAAGTCCCCCTGTTTATTGGATTTACGAAAATAACAAAATCAAAAGGTTTCATTTTAATCCTCTAGAAAGAAAAGTTAAAACTCTTGTTTGAAATGAAAAAACATATATCCCATAGTAATAATTTAAAAAACATGAATTTAATTATTAATTCTGATACTTATAAATTGGCTCACGAAGATATTGGCCTGCTGAGCCGAAATGAAATGCGTGGAGTCAGAATGCTTCTTGAAATTACTAAACCAGATTTAATCCTTGAAGAAAATAAAATTCTTTCAACCATAATTATTTTTGGAGGCGCAAGCATTGCAGAAGAATCAAATACAAAAAAGAGAATTGAAAATATAAAAGAATTAATTAAAAAAAATCATAAATCGATACTTCTGAAACGAAATTTAAATAGATTAGAAAATTTGCTTCTAATGAGTAATTACTATCAATCTGCAAGGGAATTTTCTAAACTTGCGTCAATTAATAGTCAAAATAAAAACTGTAATTCTCATGTGATTGTTACAGGTGGGGGGCCAGGAATTATGGAAGCTGCTAATAGAGGTGCATTTGATGCAAATTGTAAGTCTATAGGGTTAAATATCAATCTCCCTAATGAACAAATACCAAATGCTTTTATAACTCCCGGTCTTTGCTTTAAATTTAATTATTTTGCATTAAGAAAGATCCATTTTGTTATGCGATCAGTAGCAGCCGTATTTTTTCCTGGAGGTTTTGGAACACTAGATGAATTATTTGAACTATTGACACTTTGTCAAACAGGAATGAAAACTAAAATCCCAATCATACTTTTTGGTAGAGAGTATTGGAATAAGATAATAAACTTTGAATATTTAGCTGATCTTGGATTAATTGAAGATGAACATTTAAATCTTTTCAAATATGCAGATACTGCATCAGAGGCATGGAAAATTATCAAATCATCAAAAACTAACTAAGAAAATCTAAATCTCTTCTATTAAGTATTTTCTACGATGCTTTAATTTCAGATTCTGATTTGAATTAAGATAGTTTATTAATGTTCCTATGGGAAAATCATTTCTAAATTTCATTTATTGGATCCTAATAAAATCAGCTGAAAGTTACTATGGGGATTCAATAAAAACAGAAGTGCCATACACTCCTTATTTTTAAATTCACTTGATTTCTCTAAATTCTAGAATTGAAACTATAGTTTTATAGTTATTAGTTTTGGATTTAGCTCCTCCTAATCCAATCAGGTGATCCACTAAACCAATTAGCAAGATCATCATTTTGCGGATCAAAATGATTTTCAGTTTCTAAACCATCAAGCCCAAGATTCTGTATAAGTCCATTTATCCCGTCTGAATTTTGCTTACCATATCTCCTTAAGCTATTAGCTTTTTTGAGCCATGTCCAAATAGTTGAATTATGTTTTGCATACTTTTCAACATAAATTCTTTCATCTAATGAAACTGCCTCATCTAATGAAATCCTCTTAACGATATCCTTAATTTTTAAACGAGTCTTGTTTGTTAGGAACATATTCATAAAAGAAGTTAATGATTTATAGAAGTTTTTTTTATGAATGTCTTGTCTATATTTATTTCAAGAAAAATTATATTTTAGGAGCTTTTCAAGGACAAAAATTTTCATTTAAAAACAGTTATATTTAATATGTAATAAAGGCTACTTAATTTCATTTGAAAAACTTATATATAATTATCTGCCATATAAGATTCTCTATCCAATTTAAGATTTAATTAATAAAAAATAATGAGTAAAGTTTACACTTACAATCGATCTAAACTTATAGGAATAAATTCTCATTTTCTGGAAAAAACTTTTTTATAAAAACAAAAATGAAAAGTCGATGGACAAAAAAGATTTGAGAATTTTAAAAAATTAATTAAACAATATAAAATTAGATATATATAAAAAGAAAAGAATCAATGAAACATTTATTTATTGCATTATTATCCCTTTTTTTTATATCTTTTGAAGCATTTTCTGATGAAAGGCAAAGAGAAATTGAGTATAAAGCTATAAATCTTGTAATTAAAAAATATGGGAAAGGTTTAGAAAACAGATTAAAAGGAACCGGAGTAAATCCCAGTTATCGAAGTTGGTATGAGAATGATTGTTTTGTAAGTATTGCTGCTGGTACATTCCACGAAAAAAAATGGTCAGCCATGCAGTGGTTTAGCGTTAATGTCTGCTCTGATTCTGCTGAAATAATGGAGGATGAATAAAGGAGATAAAACGCTTACTACTTGCACCGCTATAAATTCCCAAAAAACGATTATAAATATCTCTGGTAGTTTAGATAGAAACGCAGCAACGAAGATGACCAGATACCACCCATCACTTTCATAAATAGATAATTTGATGGATAATAAATTTATATCTGGATAGATATTCTAACTTCACTCGAACTACATAATTTCCCTGAGATCCTATGCCACAACAGGAACCTAGCTACTGGCTAATGAAAAGTGAGCCTAATGCTTACAGCATCGATAATTTAAAAAATGAAGGGGTAACTTTATGGGATGGGATAAGAAATTACCAAGCTCGAAATTTCATGAGAAAAATGATTAAAGGAGATAAGGTTTTTTTCTATCATTCAAACTGCAACCCCCCTGGCATTGTTGGGCTTATGGAGGTCATAGAAATTAATATTGTAGATCCTACCCAGTTTGATAAAAATTCAAAGTATTTTGATCCAAAATCGAAACCTGATAATCCCAGATGGGATTGCGTGAAAGTAAAATACTTATCTAAGTCAAATAAGATTCTAAGTTTACCTGAATTAAAGATTTTATTTAATGAAGAGGATTTATTGGTTGTAAAAAAAGGAAATAGGTTATCTATAGTACCTGTCCAAAATCAAGTAGCACAAATACTATTAGAAAAGATATAAAAAATTTAATCTTTAAAGTTCATTGAAAACATATTTCCAATATAGAGGCGCGTTAAATCTCTATTTTGAAAACCTTTTTGCATCAAAAACCCCGCGATAGCTGCTTGTATTATCCTATATTGATCCCAATTAGGATGTTCCTCAACAAATATTTGCATAGCCTTCTGAAGATTTTCTTGAAGTTCACATTTAAAACTAATTACTTCATCTTTTGGATTTAAGACTATTGGATTTTCTTCATACTTTAACTCTTGCATATTAAAGAATTTGATTGGAATTTAAATCTACAATGTTCAGTTTTCTTCAAAATCACTAAATCGTCAACAAGTATTATTAAGAAGCAGTCTCAGGCCATAGAATAATGAGAATCCAGTCATGAAAGGAGAGTTCACTGAAATTTATTTTTATAAATTTAATCATGCTGAAGTATAAAGATTTATATAAAATCAGAAGTTTTCCACAAGCTTTAGATTTCTAGATATTTTTTAAAAAAATGATGTGGAAAAGTTGTGAAAAAATTTTTTTTAGAGGGGGAAATATTTTCTAAAATTTCCAATTTTATTAATCTTTTAATCCATTGATTCCCACATTTTTTTTATTTCATAGAATAATTTTTGTGCTATTGGTATCGGCCAATACATTTCAAAAGATCTAGTTTGATCTTGACTTTCAAAAACAAATCTTAAATTCCACTCATTCTTTTTTCCTTCTAACTCAATATACCAGGGCAGTTGTTCTAATTCTAAAGAAATACATTCCTCATCCATTAATTCATTCATGATATCTGATAGTTGTTTATGAATTTTTATCAGTAAAAGATAAAGTGAATGGAATTCACTTTTTTGTAATTCAATTGACCAATTATCAACACCAATCAAAAAGCAAAATTTGCCTTTTTTAAAATCTTTTAGTAATCTCCATTTTTTTTGGTGTTCTACCAAAATTAACCAGGAATTAAATCTGGTTGGTCTTGTTCATCGCTTAGTTCTATTATTGATCTTTGAACAGGTTTAATAGTTGATTCTTCTAATAGTCCGTCAAAATCATCAAAACGCCTTTGTTTAGCTCTGAAAGCAATTCTCACAGTAGTTAAGTATCTATTAGTTGATTTTCTTATTAAACTCTCACCTCTTTTTGCTAGATCATTTGAGTCAATTCCTACATTATTTGATATGTTCATTAAAAAATTTTTTATTATAAACTATATTCTACAGTTAAATTAGCAGATTCAAAACATAAATTAAAAAAAACTTAAATTAAGTCAAAAAAATTTCTTATGGAAAAAATCTTATTTGGAACGCTGGCTATTGATTTGGGAAATACTAATACTGTAATTGCTTTTCAAGATCAAAAAGATATAAATGCTGTTTTAATTGAAATACCAAATATTACATCATCTCCAGGAGTTATACCTACAGCAGTTTGGTTCGAAGAACCATCGAAAACTTTGAAGATCGGAATTAGTGCTTTAAAGATGAGAGACAACTCTAATTCGGATTTATTTTTTCATTCGAATTTTAAAAGATTAATTGGAAATCCTATTGAAAAAACTAACAAAAAAAATATCTTAGGCCCAAATGAATGTGGCGAGAAATTTTTTAAATTTTTGTGGGCAAAAATTCCTCAAAAATATGAAATTAAGAGACTTGTCTTAACTGCTCCAATTGATACTTACAAGGGTTATAGAGAATGGTTAGTTAACCTTTGTAGTGAAATATCTGTAGATGAAATAGCGCTAGTTGATGAGCCTACTGCGGCAAGCTTAGGGATTAATTTACCACTTGGCTCAAAAATCATGACTTTAGATATTGGAGGAAGCACAATAGACATGAATATAGTCAAAATAGAGGGAGGGGAAGGGAGGTCTGCACCAATAGCTGAACTTTTAAAATTTAAAGGTAGTGATGTCAGCTCAATATCAAAACAAAAAATCAGATGTGCTGAAATAATTAGTAAAACAGGCTCAAAAATTGGCGGGAAAGATATTGATCAATGGATTGTTGATTATTTTATTCCAGAAAATGAATATGCAATTAATCTTTTAAAGGCAGAAGAAATAAAATGTAAACTCAGCTCATCTGCAATCAAAAATGAAAATAAGTATCCAACAAAATTATTAGTTAAGGGGTATCAAGAAAAAGAGTTTTACCTAAGTAAAGAAATGTTTGAAGAAATTATTATTGAGAATAATCTCCTTAATCACCTTAACTCCTTACTGAAAGATTTATTAAATGAAGCGAGAGGCAAATTTTGCACAGTAAACGACTTAAGTGCAATTATTTTGGTTGGAGGGGGGACTCAAATACCTTTAATTAAAGAATGGATATCAAAAAAGATATCTAAAGTCGAAATAAAATCGCCACCTCCTATTGAAACAATAGCTTTAGGAGCTTTAGCAATGACGCCAGGTGTAAAAATTAAAGATATTTTAAATAGAGGAATATCTATAAGATTATTTAATAGAAGAGATCAAAAACATTTTTGGCATCCTATCTTTTTCAAAGGCCAAACATGGCCAACTGAAACCCCATTTAAACTGATCCTTCAAGCAAGTAAAAATAATCAGAAAATATTTGAAATAATTATTGGAGAAACAAAACAAGAAAGAGAATATGATGTGGTTTTTGAAAATGGATTACCAAAATTATCAGAGTTTCAAAGTGAAGAGCAAACTATAAAGTGGGATAAAAAACCACACAAAATCGAACTTAAAAATAAATCCAATCTAGGTGAAGACAACTTAAAACTTTTCTTCAAGATTACTAAAGAAGCTAATTTGTTAGTTAAGTGTTTCGATATTAGTGATGAATTTTTAGGCGAATATAATTTAGGAAATATCTTCTAAATAAAAACTAATCCAAAAAAACTCCTTCTTCATTATCAATATTTTTTAGACGTACACTAATACTTTCATTTTTACTAGTAGGAACTTTTTTGCCACAAAAATCCGGTTGAATAGGTAATTCTCTATGGCCTCTATCTACCATTACTAACAACATCACTCTTTGAGGTCTACCCCATGAATACAAAGAATCCATTGCAGCTCTAATTGTTCTCCCTGTATAAATAACATCATCTATTAGTAGAATTTCTTGTTTCTCAATAGGAGTTGGAATATCGGTTGCTCTTATTAGTCGAGTCCCAACTCTATTTTGATCATCTCTATAGAAAGTTGGATCAATTATTCCTTTTTTTATTTTTAAACCTGTCATGCAAAATAATTCTTTTTCTAATACTTCGGCCAGATTAATGCCTCTAGTAGGAATACCAACCAAAAGAAGGTTATCTAAGTTTTTGACTTTTTCAATAATTTCGCAAGTTAAACGCGAAATAGTTTTTCTAAGTTCAACTTCAGTTAGTATTACGATCTTTTTTGTTTTCTTGGACATAATTTAACAAGAAATAAAATTAATCTAATATTTTCATAAATTAGCAAAAGCTAACTATGTTAAATATAAATTGTTAAAGAGTAACGTTTGAAGCTAAATTTAAGGTTGGATCAGTTAACAATGAATTTGATCTAAATATGTCAAAGATTAGCAGCAAAAATATAAAAAGATTAAGTGTTCCTCAGAGCCCTGTAGTTCTTGCAATACTAGATGGATGGGGGTATAGAAAAGAAAAACCAGATAATGCTATAAAAAGTGCCAATACACCAATCATGGACTCATTGTGGCATGCCTACCCTCACACCCTTATAGGTGCTAGCGGATCTGATGTAGGCCTCCCAGATGGTCAAATGGGCAATTCAGAGGTAGGTCACCTTACCATTGGCTCGGGAAGAATAATACAACAAGAACTTGTAAGGATTTCAAATATTGTAAAAAATAATCAATTAGGCTTGGTAAATGAGTTAAGAGAGTTGGCTGATTCATTAAAGAAAAATAATTCTACTTTGCATATCACGGGATTATGTTCCGATGGAGGAGTTCATAGTCATATCGATCATTTATTAGGCTTAATTAAATGGGCATATGATAATAAACTTAAAAAAGTTGCAATCCACATCATTACTGATGGAAGAGACACTCCTGCAAAAAGTGCCTCAAAATATTTAAATCAAATAGAGTCATGCATAAAAAAATTTAACGTAGGCGAAATAGCTTCCATATGCGGAAGATACTGGATAATGGATAGAAATCTTTTATGGGATAGAACAGAAAAAGCATATTCTAATTTGACTGATCCTGATATTCAAATAACAAATATTTCACCCAAAGATTACATAGAAAAAAGTTATGCCAAAAACATAACCGATGAATTTATAGAGCCCATACGAATGTCTGAAAACTATCTTAAAGATGGGGATAGTTTGATTTGCTTTAACTTTCGTCCAGATAGAGCAAGACAAATAGTCAAATCCCTTGCGGTCAAGGAATTCTCAGAGTTTGAAAGAAAAAATTATCCAAATCTAGATTTTGTTACTTTTACTCAATATGATCCAAACTTTCCCGTTAAAGTTGCATTTCCTCCTGAATCACTCAATAATTTCATAGGCCAAATAGTTTCAGAAAACGGGCTTAAACAATACAGAACCGCGGAAACTGAAAAATATCCTCACGTAACATACTTTTTCAATGGAGGAGTTGAAATTCCTTTACCTGGAGAAGAGAGACACTTGGTTCCATCTCCAAGAGTCGCAACTTATGATATGGAACCCGAAATGTCTGCGGAGGAATTAACTAATAGCTGCTCTAAAGCAATTAAAAGCGGAAATTATGCTTTTATTGTAATCAATTTTGCCAATCCTGATATGGTTGGTCATACAGGAAACATGGATGCAACAATTAAAGCTATAGAAAAAGTAGATAAATGTATAGGTCAAATAGTTAATGCTACTGGAGAAATGGGAGGAAGCATTATTATTACAGCCGATCATGGTAACGCAGAGGTAATGAAAGGATCTGAAGGAGAACCATGGACAGCACACACAACAAATAAAGTTCCATTAATTTTGATTGAAGGTGAAAAAAGAAAAATACCAAATATGGGAAATGAAATTAATTTAAGAGAAAACGCTGGCTTAGCAGATATTGCCCCCACTTTATTGCAATTATTAAATCTACCAATACCAAGAGAAATGACAGGCAAAACGCTTATTCAAGAAATTGAATTAAAGGGTTATAATAAGGTCGTTCAACACGTTTAAAGTTAATAAAGTTTTTTAAACAATGATTCAAATTATTAGTTGGATTTGGGTATTTTCGGGAGTTATTCTCATCTTATTAGTTTTACTTCATAGTCCCAAAGGTGATGGAATGGGAGGAATAGCGGCCAGTGGAAGCTCTATGTTCAACAGCGCAAGTAGTGCAGAAGCCTCTCTAAACAAAATAACTTGGACTTTTTTAGTGATATTTTTGTCTCTGGCAATTATTCTTAGCGCTGGTTGGATTTCATAAAAGTTAAAAAAAAGGGACCATTTTGAATGATCCCTTAAAAAGATTTATTGAAAACTATTGTTTAGATTAGTAATCAAAGTCGCCGCCCATACCAGGAGCTCCTGCTGGAGCAGCTGAATCTTTTTTCTCAGGTAAATCTGCAACTATGCATTCGGTGGTTAGAACCATCCCTGCGATTGAAGCTGCATTTTGTAATCCTGAACGTGTAACTTTTGCAGGATCAACTATACCAGCTGATGACATATCTACATATTCTCCAGTAGCAGCATTGAAGCCATCATTAAATGGTTTAGTTTTTACATTTTCAGCAATCACAGCTCCATTAGAACCTGCATTCTCAGCGATTCTCATAAGAGGAGCAGTAAGTGAAGCTTCAACAATATTAGCTCCAATTAATTCCTCTCCTTCTAAATTTTTATCTGCCCATTCTTTTAGAATAGGAGATAAATGAGCTAGAGTTGTTCCTCCTCCAGGTACAATTCCTTCCTCAACAGCTGCTTTTGTTGCATTAATAGCATCCTCAAGACGAAGCTTTTTATCCTTCATCTCAGTCTCAGTAGCAGCCCCAACCTTAATCACAGCTACACCTCCAGCTAATTTAGCAAGACGTTCTTGAAGCTTTTCTTTATCATATGAGGAATCTGTTTCATCCATTTGCTTCTTAATTTGATCACATCTAGCTTTAACTGCTTGCTCATTACCTTCAGCCACAATAGTTGTAGTTTCTTTATTGATAGTTATTCTTCTACCAGTTCCGAGCATATCTATGGTGGCACTCTCCAATTTCAAGCCGGCATCTTCAGTAATAAGTTGACCATTGGTTAAAACGGCCATATCTTCAAGCATTGCTTTTCTTCTATCTCCAAAACCAGGAGCTTTTACTGCAGCAACATTTAACACACCTCGTAATCGGTTAACGACAAGAGTTGCTAAGGCCTCTTTTTCGATATCTTCTGCAATAATGACTAGTGGTTTACCAGTTTTAGCTATTTGTTCCAGAACGGGTACTAAATCTTGAACTAAAGCAATTTTTTTATCAGTCAGAAGGATATAGGGTTCATCTAAAACAGCCTCCATTCTCTCTGTATCTGTTGCGAAGTAAGGTGAAATATAGCCTTTATCAAAGCGCATCCCCTCAGTAACTTCTAATTCAGTAGTCATTGATTTTCCTTCTTCTAAGGAGATAACACCTTCTTTACCAACTTTATCCATAGCATTGGCAATCATTTGACCAACTTCTTCGTCATTTCCAGCAGCAATAGTGCCACATTGAGCTATAGCATTGCTATCGCTAATAGGCTTGGAATTCTCTTGAATTTTACCAACTAGAAAATCAGTCGCTTTGTCAATTCCCTTTTTCAAGGTAATTGCATTAGCCCCTGCAGCAACGTTTCTCAACCCTGCTTTAACCATTGCATGAGCTAAAACAGTGGCTGTTGTGGTACCATCGCCAGCTGCATCATTAGTTTTTGATGCAGCTTGTCTAATTAAAGCAACACCTGTATTTTCAATGTGGTCCTCTAATTCGATTTCTTTAGCGATTGTGACACCATCATTAATGATTTGTGGAGCACCAAATTTTTTCTCTAGTACAACATTTCTTCCTTTTGGTCCAAGCGTTACAGCTACAGACTCAGCAAGGATATCAATTCCTCTCTCGAGCGCTCTACGAGCTTGCTCATTGTAAATAATTCTTTTAGCCATGTTTAGGCAGTGATTTAGTAATAAGTTTTAATAATTTTTGAAACAAATATTTTAGCTTACTACAGCTAAAATATCCTTTTCTGAGAGCAAGACATATTCATCTCCTCCCAATTTAATGTCTGTGCCAGCATATTTGCTGTACAAAACTTTATCGCCAATACTCACTTCTGGAGTTTGTCGAGAACCATCGTCATTAAGTTTGCCAGGGCCCACCTGAGCAACTTCTCCAACCTGTGGTTTTTCTTTAGCTGAATCAGGCAAAAGAATGCCCCCAGCAGTTTTTTCCTCAGATGCGGAAACTTTAATAAATATTCTATCTCCCAGTGGTTTTACTGTAGAGACTGTAAGTGAAACAGCTGCCATAGATTAACGGAGGATCATGAGTGAGACGCTTTACGTCATAAAAATGGAAAGAGAAATTCTCCATTCGTATCATCAACAACATAATCTGCAAAGCGGCAATTAAACCATACTTAACTTGTGCGGGTGGCCGAACCCATTTAACGAATCTACCCATTAGATGGTAGTATTTTCGGATTATGAGCTGTTTAAATCAGCTAATCATCACCAATCTATAAAAAATGGTAGCAACTCCATCAACTTCTTCACAAACAAAAGGCGTAGTACGTCAGGTAATTGGTCCAGTTCTAGATGTAGAATTTCCAGCCGGTAAATTGCCGAAAATATTAAATGCTTTAAGAATTGAAGCAAAAAATCCTGCAGGACAAGAAATAGCGCTGACTGCAGAGGTTCAACAGCTACTTGGTGACCATAGAGTCAGAGCAGTGGCAATGAGTGGCACAGACGGCCTTGTAAGAGGCATGGAGGCAATTGATACTGGAGCACCAATATCTGTACCTGTAGGAGAAGCAACTTTAGGAAGAATATTTAATGTTTTAGGAGAACCAGTTGACGAACAAGGGCCAGTAAAAACTGAAAATACTGCACCAATTCATAGAGCTGCTCCAAAATTAACTGACCTAGAAACTAAGCCAAAAGTTTTTGAAACAGGCATCAAAGTTATCGATCTTTTAGCTCCCTATAGACAAGGAGGAAAAGTCGGTTTATTTGGAGGCGCTGGTGTTGGAAAGACTGTTCTTATTCAAGAGTTAATTAATAACATTGCTAAGGAACATGGCGGAGTTTCTGTTTTTGGAGGTGTAGGAGAAAGAACAAGGGAAGGGAACGATTTGTATGAAGAATTTAAAGAATCAGGAGTTATCAATGCAGAAGATTTAACTCAATCAAAAGTCGCCTTATGCTTTGGGCAGATGAATGAGCCACCTGGTGCAAGAATGAGAGTAGGATTGTCGGCACTTACAATGGCTGAACATTTTAGAGATGTAAACAAACAAGACGTACTACTTTTTGTTGATAACATTTTTAGATTTGTTCAAGCTGGATCTGAAGTTTCAGCTTTACTTGGAAGAATGCCTTCGGCAGTTGGATACCAACCAACTCTTGGAACTGATGTTGGTGAATTGCAAGAGAGAATTACATCTACTCTAGAAGGATCAATAACATCTATTCAGGCTGTTTATGTACCTGCTGATGACTTGACTGACCCAGCCCCAGCAACAACTTTCGCCCATTTAGATGCTACAACAGTTCTTGCTAGAGCCCTTGCAGCTAAGGGAATTTATCCAGCAGTTGACCCATTAGACTCAACAAGTACTATGCTTCAACCATCTGTTGTAGGTGATGAACATTACAAAACTGCAAGAGCAGTTCAATCCACTTTGCAAAGATACAAAGAACTACAAGACATTATTGCAATTCTTGGTTTAGATGAGCTTTCTGAGGAAGATAGATTGACAGTAGACAGGGCTAGAAAAATTGAAAAATTCCTTTCCCAACCTTTCTTTGTAGCAGAAATATTTACGGGAATGTCTGGTAAATACGTAAAATTAGAAGATACCATTGCTGGTTTTAACATGATTTTGTCAGGTGAATTAGATGATTTACCCGAGCAGGCTTTCTACTTAGTTGGAAACATCGACGAAGTCAAAGCAAAGGCTGAAAAAATAAAGTCAGAAAAATAAATATTTACAAATATTTTTTACCTTCAATAATTTTATAGTAATGGCAATTTCTCTCAAAGTTTTAGCACCTAATAAAAATGTTTATCAAGGAGAAGCTGAAGAAGTTATCCTTCCCAGTACTACTGGTCAACTTGGTGTTCTCCCAGGACACATTTCTTTAGTTACGGCTATTGATATTGGGGTCTTAAGGCTAAGAACTAATTCTCAGTGGAAATCAATAGCTTTAATGGGAGGCTTCGCTGAAATTGAGTCAGATGAAGTTATAGTTTTGGTAAATAATGCCGAAATTGGATCTGAAATTAATGTTCAAAATGCTGAACAAGATCTTCAAGAAGCAAAATCAGCAATTAGTAAATTCCCTGAAAATGAGAAAAGTCCAGAAAAAGTAAAAGCCTTAAAAGCAATTTCTAAGGCCGAGGCTAGGATTCAAGCAGCAAAAAACTAAATTTAAGCAGTTCCACAAAAAGCTACTTCGGGAAACTTTAACTTAGCTTCTTCTAATTTTTTCGTTTTACCTTCTTCTTGCCAATAATTGATTACTTCTGTAGCTTTATTCAATATTTCAACTCTTTCATTATTTGTAATCCAAGCTTTATTCTCTAAATCACTTTTTAATTTTTCCCAAGCATCATCTCTTGGCCAAAAATAATAAGCAGTTAGTGGGCTTGGTCCTCCCCCCACTATTTGATCAACAGCCAAAGCAACATTATCAGGTAGCCATAATACTTTAATTATGAACCTTCCTTCGTCAGGCTTGGGGGTATAACCAGTGGGCACTCCATCTTCATCTATTGTGGCAGCTGCTAATACAGCTGAAGCACCCATCATCCCTAAATTAGTAGAAGAATTTTTGGTTTTTTGATGATCACTGTTTTTGTCTTTAATTTCTGTTGAATTTTGACTCGACTTATCTGATGAGGTCATTATCTTATTTATGTTCAATAAATAATTTATCAGTTAGAGGTAACATTTTGATTGATTAATTCAAAATTTCTTGATTTAGTTATTGATAATTTTTAAACAGAATTTCTATCTTTCAAGAGAAACTTGATAAAAATCATAAATTTTTGCTTCCAATGAATCCCAAAGATCTTTAGGAATATCGTTTTCTTCTGCAAACATTCCAAGCTGGCTAGCCAAGCCTCTCGCCTTAGAGAGTTTAGAATCATATGAATCTGAATTATTCATTTTTGAACATTAAACTTTATCAAAATAAATCTAATAACTAGATAAGTCAAATTTTAAAACTCTAAATCAGAAATTTCTTTTAGCGCAGCAAAACTTAAAACTTCTGGATTTGAGTTATTGATAAGTACATCATCTTCAATTCTTATCCCAATGCCTTTCCATTTATCATCAATATTGGGTTGTCCATCAGGAACCGGAATCCTATCACTAATATAAATACCAGGTTCTACAGTAAGAATCATTCCATTCTGTAATGGCACTTCATAGTCTCCCATTCTGTATGCCCCAACATCATGAACATCCAAACCAAGCCAATGTCCAGTTCTGTGCATGTAAAGATGTTTATATGATTGACTCTCAATTATTTGCTCAGTACTACCGGACAACAAACCGATTTCTCTTAATCCTTCTATTAAAATCTTTAAAGCAACATTGTGCACATTACTAGAATTTGATCCAGTTATGGCACTTTTAATTGCACTTTTCTGGGCACTCAATACGATTTCATAAATAATTTTTTGCTCTTTAGAAAACTTCCCACCTATAGGAATAGTCCTAGTTATGTCTCCATTGTAATAATCAGTTAATGAACAGCCAGCATCTACCAACAATAAATCACCCTTCTTCAAAGGGGAGTCATTTGAAGTGTAGTGCAAAATACAGGCATTATCTCCAGAAGCAACAATAGAGTTATAGGCAGGGCCTCTAGCACCTTTTTCTAAGAAATATCCCTCTAGCAGACCCTGAACTTGTCTTTCATTTTTCTTAGAGGAGATAGATTCTCTTACTAACTCATGGGCTTCAGCTGAAATTTGTATAGCTTCTCTCATTCTTTTAATTTCAAATTCACTTTTAATTAATCTCATTTCATTTAAATAAATTTCTGGAGATTTTATAGAATTTGCACCAATTCCCAATCTTGATCGATTTTCAAGTTGTTGAGTAAATACCTCAAGAACTATTTTCTCAATTAATGGATGCTTACCAATTGAAAAAACAAGTTCATCAGAACCATTTATATAGCCTGGGAGTAGGTCTCTGAATTCGTTTATTGAGTGAGCCTTATCAGCTTTAAACTCTTTTTCAGCGCCCTCTAAACCCCATCTAAAGCCATGCCACACTTCGCTGATTACATCTTTAGGGGCAACAAACAAAATAAATCTCTCTCCTTTAGGCTTATGAGATAAGAAAAGAGCAATCGCATCAGGCTCATCAAAACCAGTTAAATACCAAAAATTACTATCTTGTCTAAAAGGATATTCACAATCTGCATGATGCTTCACAAGCTTAGCTCCTGGGATAATAGCAGCCTTACCCCCTAATCTTTCTAGGAAAATTTCCCTTCTTTCTTCAAAAACTTTATTATTGGACTTAATCATGAATTAGGTATTGGCGAGTTTTAAAAAAAAATGGAAGAATAAATCAAAACAGATTTATTCTTTAATTTATCTTAATGGAACCAAGTGTTTACGTTTTAATTTTACTAATTTTTACTATTTTAATTGGGTCAGCATGTTGTTCGGGAGTAGAAGCTGCTTTTTTAGCTGTAAATTCAATTAGAATTTTGGAAATAGCCTCAAAACAGAAGCCTAAAAGTTCTGCGAATCAACTTCTTAAACTTAGGAAACATCTTGGGAGGACATTAACTGTAATTACAATCACTAATAATGGATTTAACATAATTGGAAGTCTTATTTTAGGTGTATACGGAGCGTTAGTTATTAAAAGTAGTTATGGCTTAACCCTTTTTTCAATTGCTTTTTATGTACTTGTTGTTTTAGTTGGAGAAGTACTACCCAAAGCTCTTGGCACGAGATTTTCAGTACAAATAGCATTAACATCAGTTCCAATCCTGCGTGTATTAAATACTTTAATGAGGCCATTTCTAGTGTTAATCGAGCAAATATTTCCAGTTATTACTGCGGAAAATGAAATTTCAACTGATGAAGAAGAAATTAGACAAATGGCAAAAATTGGAAGTCAAAAAGGTTTGATAGAGGCTGATGAGGCTGCAATGATATTTAAGGTTTTTCAATTAAATGATTTAAAAGCCAAAGATTTAATGATCCCTAGGGTATCAGCACCATGTCTTGATGGATCTTCAAATCTTGATGAAATTTCAAAACTTATAATGTCAGACAACTCACCATGGTGGGTTATTTTGGGAGATAAAGTTGACAAAATCCAAGGGGTAGTCAAACGTGAAAATATGTTAGAGGAACTAATTAATGGGGAAAATAAAATATTACTATCAGAAATTTGCGAACCTGTGGACTACATTCCCGAAATGATCAAGGCAGATCAATTATTAACAAGATTTGACAAGAATCATAAAGGAGTGAAAGTAGTAGTAGATGAATTTGGTGGTTTTGTGGGGATTATTAGTGCAGAAGCTGTGTTATCTGTATTAGCTGGTTGGTGGAAAAAATAAATTATGGAACAATTTAAAATTAATAAAAATTATTTACTTTTAAAAAATTGGTGGGAGGCTTTAGATCTTACCAATTATGAAAAAAGTTTTTTTAATAGAGAAATAATTTCTTTTAATCAACAACTTTTTAGGCTCAAAGAAAATAAAATTACAATTGGTGCATATGGTAAATCAGGCGTAGGTAAATCTTCTGTTTTAAATTCTTTATTAAAGAAAAACATATTTAAAACAAATATTATTAACGGTTCTACAAGTGAAATACAGGCTGAAGAATGGGACCTGAAAGGTCAAGCGCTCAAAAGTATAGAGTTACTAGATTCGCCAGGATTTGATTTCTGCGATATTAAATTCCCAGATAAAATCTACTCTCGAATAAATCAATCAGATCTTATTTTATTTGTAGTTGCAGGAGATATTAATAGAAACGAAGTAAGCGAAATTAGCTCATTTATTAAAGATGGGAAAAAAATTATTTTAATTTTAAATAAAATCGATCTTTTTAAACAAAAAGGATTAAAAGAAATAATAGAAAATATAAAGTTAAAGCTGCCCAGTGATTTAAATATTCCAATTATTATTAATCATGAAAACAATCTTACAAACTACATAACAAAAATAATCAATCAATATGGAAAGACATTATTAACATTAAATTCTCTCCAGTTAGCTGACAAGTTGTTTCTAAAAATAAAGGAACAAAGACTACAAAAAAGGCGTAAATTAGCTCAGTCAACTATTGGTAAATTTTCGACCATAAAGGCATCGGCAGTAGCTCTTAATCCCTTTTTTTTGATTGATGTTGCTGGTAGTTTTGCTCTAGATACTGCATTAATAAGGGAATTAAGTAAAGTTTATGGCTTAAATTTAAAGAGTGAATCTACGAGAAAAATATTCCAAAATATATCTATCAACAACTTATTTTTGGGATTCACTCAAGTTAGTATCAATGCATCTTTCAACATTATCAAGAAAGTAATTTTATTTTCAGCACCTTTTACTAACGGACTATCATTAATACCATATGGACCAATCGCAATTATTCAGGCAGCAATCGCAGTGCATTCTACAAAAAATCTTGGAAAATTAGCAGCTAAAGAGATATTCATAAGAAGCAAATCTTCTTATGTAGAGCCTTCTATTATGATCCAAAATATATCTTTTAAAGAACCAGATATTTTTAACCACATTAATATTTATTTATCAAAAAGGAACTTAAATAAAAATTTTGTGAGTTTACTTCCTTAACATGGGAAAAAATGTCGCATTATTTGGTACCAGTGCAGATCCACCTACAATTGGTCATAAAAAAATACTTGAAGAATTATCCAAAATTTATGCTTTTACGGTTAGTTATGTAAGCAACAACCCAAACAAAAATCACAAAGTGGATATCTCTATTCGTAGCCATTTATTAAAAACTCTTATTGAAGATTTAGATAATCCTAAAATTTTATTTAATCAAAGTGTTAGTAGCCAATGGGCAGTAGAGTCAATTAAAAAATGTAAAAGAATTTATAAATTTAATAATTTAGATTTTGTTATTGGGAGTGATTTAATCAAAGATATTTTCCGTTGGAAAAATTTTGATAAAATCATAAATGAGGCAAGTTTTTTTATAATTTTGAGAGACGGATATCCTGTTGAAACAAAAACTCTTAAAATGTTAGAAACTTATAAAGTGAAATTTAAGATTTCAACCATAAAAATCCCAAAAATTTCAAGTTCTAAGTTCAGGTCAAATTTTAATTATTCTAATTTACCAACTTCATTAATAGATCTTGTTAAAAAGAATAATTTATATGAATCCACTAAATTAGTTGAATGAAGTTCTTACTTGCTCAAATTAATCCAATTGTTGGAGATTTAGAGGGCAATGCAAAAAAAATACTTTATATTGCTTCGAAAGCTAGCTCAATTTCTGCTGATTTTGTTCTTACTCCAGAATTATCATTATGGGGATATCCTGCAAATGACTTACTTTTTAAAAAAAATTTAATCAAAAATCAATACCAAATTCTTGATCAATTAGCTTTAGATATTAATAAAAAATATGGTAACTTAAGCATCTCAGTCGGAATAGCTGAGAAGGTTAATGATTCTTTTTTCCCTAATCTTTATAATTCTATTGCATTGGTTGAGGGCGGTGAATGGAAAATAATTGCTCGGAAAATTATTCTTCCCACTTATGAAGTATTTGATGAGAAAAGATACTTTAGATCAGAAGAAAAAGTTTCTGTATTTACAAAAGAAATAAAGAATAAAACTTGGCGACTTGGCTTTACTATATGTGAGGATTTATGGGTCAACAATGATATAGAAGGTAGAGGAATCCATAGAAAAAATCCCATTATTGATTTAAAGAAAAAAAAAGTTGATATTTTAGTAAATTTATCAGCCTCCCCATATACTCTGAAAAAGTTAGAGTTAAGATCCAAGGTTTCCAGTTTTGCTGCACAATATCTTCAAGTACCGCTGATTTATGTCAACCAGATTGGAGCAAATGATAATTTAATTTTTGATGGAAATAGTTTTATTCTTGATAAGAATGGATCTAAAATTAAGCAATTAAAATCTTTCTCGGAAGATTTCTCCAGCTGGGAAATTGAGCAAACAAAACCTGAAAAAAATGAATTTAAAAACTCCGAAATGTCATCAATTTTTGATGCATTAGTCCTTGGTGTTAAAGATTATGCAAAAAAATGTGGATTTAAAACAGCTTTAGTTGGTTTAAGTGGTGGTATTGATTCAGCACTTGTCTCAGCAATTGCTACAGCGGCTCTAGGAAGTGATAATGTTTATTGCGTTTCAATGCCCTCTAAGTGGAGCTCATCTCATTCAAAGAGTGATGCAAAAGATTTAACAAGAAGATTAAAGATAAGTTTCAAGAGCATTCCAATTGAAAACTTGATGACCTCTTTTGAAGAATCATTTATAAAAACCATATCTTTCGAGATGGCTGAAATAACAAATCAAAATATTCAATCAAGGATCCGAGGAACACTTCTGATGGCTTTAGCAAATCAAGAAAAGCATTTGTTACTCTCAACAGGCAATAAATCAGAACTAGCCGTAGGATATTGCACACTTTATGGTGATATGAATGGGGGACTATCTGTAATTGGGGATTTATATAAAACTAATGTCTTTAAATTATGCAATTGGCTCGATAGTGAAGATTCAATTAATAGTAGAAAGTTATATATGTTAGATACTAGTGTAGATATAATTGGAGAAAATATACGTACAAAAGCTCCAAGTGCTGAATTAGGGCCTAATCAATTAGATACTGATTCTCTACCGCCTTACTCTATTTTAGATAAAATTCTTAAAGGAATTATTGAAGAGAAAAAAGATTTACAACAATTAGAAGAAGATGGTTATAAAAAAGATTTAATTTTAAAAATCATCTCACTCATAAAAAAAGCCGAATTTAAAAGAAAGCAGGCTCCTCCAATCCTAAAACTAAGCAGTCAATCATTTGGAAGTGACTGGAGAGTTCCCATAGCAATATCTTATTAATCACTATAAGGACACTCTTGGATTTTTTTTAAAGGCCGTTTAACTGAATCAATATTGATACCTTTTTTGATAGCAAGAATTATGCCTGCAGCTTCTAAATAATTTTCAACTTCAAAAAGATTGGGATAATTATAAAACTCATTTGTCACTTTTAATGTATTTTGATTTTTTACAGAGATAATATTTAAACCTTTTTCAATCCCTGCTAGTACTGCTTCTCCTCCCAATGCACCATTAGGAACAACAATCGATTCAATCTGATCAGGGTATAGTGAGATTGATTCATTTTTAGCGGGCAGTTCAACAATATCAGGTGCATTGCTTAATCCAATCAGTACAGATGGTAAAAAAGTGTATCCTATTTCTTCTGCAGCGGCACGAGGATCTAAATTTTCATTCAATTCAATTAGATTTAAAGCAGGTGCGTGAGCACAGGGAACTTT
Organism: Prochlorococcus marinus CUG1417; assembly: GCF_017695975.1. Classification (NCBI taxonomy): domain Bacteria; kingdom Bacillati; phylum Cyanobacteriota; class Cyanophyceae; order Synechococcales; family Prochlorococcaceae; genus Prochlorococcus; species Prochlorococcus marinus. The sequence goes on from NZ_JAAORN010000002.1 coordinate 339,021, forward strand.
TAAAAATTTGCTTATTAAATGACTTATAACTGCTTCTACTCCAGCAATAGGATCAACCCCTTTCCCCTCTCGATAGATATTTGTTTCTAAAGAATCTGGATCATCTGGAAATTTTGCCACAATTGCAATTGCCGTAACTCCTTTTTCTATTAAAAATTTTCCAGCATCAATTAGAGTATCAGGATTTTCAATTGTGCCACCACTGATTTTTGAAGAATCAGAATCAATAACTATGTTTAATGGCTTTCTTGTAATCACATAAGAATGAACATTAATTCCTAAAGTAGAAACACATGCATCAGCAACTTGTAAATGCCTCACTAATATTTCTTTTTCAATGGCTGAATCGAAAATTATCCCAATTTTCTGTTGCTTTACCCTTTTTAAAGCGATTTCTCCTTTAGCAAGTCGGTCTAAACTATAACCCTCAACATAAAAAATATTTTTATCTTTTTCAGAAAGATTACCACCATTCATAACATTTGGATGAGTAATTAAACATCCACTTGCCGATGCTAATAATTTGGCGGTTGGAAGTGCATCTCCAGCAAAACCTCCTACCTCACAACCAATACCAGTTGGAATTATGAATATTGTTGGTGAATTTTCCATTATTTAAGAATATTTCAATTTATATTTCTTAATTAGCTAAGACAGCTTTAATTTTAAGTTTTTTTGTTCCAAAAGAGTCAATAGAATTTTGAATATCAACAATTGACCATCGAATTAAATCACCTTTTTTTTCTAAATTTGCAATGATGAATTCCCTTAAATTTTTTACTTTTATTGAAGCTGGCCAATCTAAGTAGTAATCAACTGAACTTAATTTCATTTTTGATATTTACCAAATTGATCATTATATAAATCATCTTCTACTTCTTTACCAATAACAATATTCAAATCAGACTTGGGATATGCCACACATAAAAGTGCAAAGCCCTTTTCCCTCAAATCATCATTTAATCCCATAGCATCATCTTGATCTACAGATCCTTCCAATATCATGGATGCACAATCTGTACAAACTCCTGAACAACAACTACTTGGTAAATCTATTCCATTCATTCTTGCCGCTGAAATAATATCTTGATCTTCAGAACATAAAAAACTAAAAGTCTTTTGCTCAAATTGAACTTTGATATTGTATTCAGGCATATCCTAAATCTTATTGCTAAACTGCAGAACCTCCTACAACCTCTAATATTTCTTGAGTAATAGCTGCTTGCCTAGCTTTGTTATAGGTTAGATTCAAAGTACTTGCTAATTCTTTAGCATTATCACTCGCATTATTCATAGCAGTCATCCTGCAAGCAAGTTCTGAAGCTGCTGACTCTTGAAGAGCTCTTAGTACCTGATTCTGTAAATATAATGGTAATAAGGAATCTAATAGTTGATCAGGACTTTGTTCAAAAACAATATCTGATGGCAACTTCTCTGAATCACTTTTTTCCATATTTGATTTTTCAACAAGTAACTTACTATCTTTTGTAGTTAACCTAAAAATTTCATCGTTTTCCTCAGCAATTCCTTGAGGGTCAAGTGGCAATAGTGTTTGAACGACAGGAGCGCAGCTGACTAGAGTAATGAATTTCGTATAAATAATTTCCACCCTATCAGAATTTTCTGATAGAAATTCAGCTAAAATTTCATTTGTTACTCCTTCAGAGTCCTTGACTGTGGGTACCTGTTCTAGTTCTTTGAAAGTACTTTTAATTACATATCTATCCTTTCTATTTTGAAAATATCCAATAGCTTTCTTCCCTACTAAAATTAAATTTGGCTGATACCCTTGTTTGACTAATTCTGCGTATCTTATTTCTACCTTTTTTATTATATTTGTATTGTAACCACCGCATAAACCTCTATCCGCAGTTATACAAACCAAAGTGATACTCTTTACTTCTCTCTTGGATAATAGAGGAGAGTCGACAGCCTCAAATTGAACTTTAGATTGGATATTTTCTAAGACCCGTGCAAGTTTATCTGCAAAAGGTCTACTCTTAAGAACTTGATCTTGAGCTCTCCTAACTTTTGCAGCTGCAACAAGTCTCATGGCCTCCGTTATTTTTCTTGTATTTTTTACGGAAACGATTCGATCTCTAATTTCTTTAAGATTTGCCATGGTATCTCCTTATATAAATTTAAACTGTGGCAAGCATTGATGATTTAACTTCATTTATCACCTCTTTTAGTGTTGCTTCTAATCCATCATTTAATTTCTTTTCTTTAAGAATTTCTTCTATAAATTCTGATTTATTTAACTTTAGGTATTCCCTAAGTTCAGTTGCAAATTTAGTAACATCTTCAACAGGTACCTCATCAATAAGACCTTTAACTCCTGCATAAACTACTGCAACTTGTTCTGCTAGGTTAAGCGGGGAGAATTGAGGTTGCTTTAATAACTCTCTTAGTCTTTTACCTCTTTCAAGTTGTTGCTGAGTTGCTTCATCAAGATCGGATGCAAATTGAGAAAAAGCAGCTAGTTCATCAAACTGTGCGAGTTCTAATTTTAAAGTTCCTGCAATTTTTTTAATTGCTTTTGTCTGAGCGGCACCTCCAACACGGCTAACAGAAATACCTACATTAATAGCGGGTCTTAATCCTGAGTTAAATAAATCTGCACTCAAGAATATTTGTCCATCTGTAATTGAAATAACGTTAGTTGGGATGTAAGCCGAAACGTCCCCTGCCTGAGTTTCAATAATTGGAAGAGCTGTCATAGAGCCTCCTCCCATAGCATCAGAAAGTTTTGCTGCTCTCTCTAGTAATCTACTGTGTAAATAGAACACGTCTCCAGGATAAGCTTCTCTTCCTGGTGGTCTTTTTAAAAGGAGAGACATTTGTCTGTAAGCCTGAGCTTGTTTTGTTAGATCATCATAAATAACGAGTGTTGCTTTACCCTGATACATAAAATGTTCGGCAATTGCTGCACCGGTATAAGGTGCTAAGTACTGTAAAGCAGCAGGTTCAGAAGCTCCTGCACTAACTACGACTGTATAATCTAGTGCTCCTCTCTCTCTTAATACCTCTACGATGTTTGCTACTGATGCTGACTTCTGACCAATAGCTACGTAAACACAAACTACATCTTGGCCTTTTTGGTTGATTATCGTATCGATAGCAATAGCAGATTTTCCAGTTTGTCTATCACCAATAATTAATTCTCTTTGACCTCTTCCAACAGGAATCATTGCATCAATAGATGTAATACCTGTTTGCATTGGTTCATGCACTGATCTTCTCTTGATTATTCCAGGAGCCATTTCTTCAATTAATCTATTATCACTCGTAGGAATTTCACCTTTCCCATCAATTGGTTGACCTAGAGGATTAACAACTCTCCCCTGCATTGCTTCACCAACTGGAACAGATGCGATTTTACCTGTGGACTTAACGTTACTTCCTTCTTGGACACCAAGTGCCTCTCCCATTAAAACAGCTCCAACATTATCATCTTCTAGATTTAAAGCTATACCCTCGGTACCATCTTCAAATTCCAATAACTCACCTGCCATGACCTGATCTAAGCCATATATTCTTGCAATGCCATCACCGATTTGCAGAACAGTTCCTACATTGCTAACACTTACAGATTGGTCATAATCAGTTATTTGTTGTTTTAAGATTGAACTGATTTCATCAGGGCGTATAGATACCATGGATTTAAGAATTTAAGGTTGATTTAAAAGTTACTTGGAAAGGGATAAGCCAAGTTTTCTAATTTGTGAAGCAAGGGAAGCATCAATTACTTTTGATCCTACACTGGCGACGAAACCACCAATAAGAGATGGGTCGATTTTAGTTACAAGTTCTAATTTTTCTGTTCCAGCAATATTGATGATCTTTTTGGTAATTAAACCTTTCTGTTCATCAGTAAGCTCGACTGCAGAAGTAACAGTTGCCAAAGCAATATTACTATTTTCTCGGTAAATCTCTAAAAACCTATCAAGAATTGAAGTGAGGATTCCAATTCTTTGCCTATCGGCCAATAATTTCAAGAAATTTAGTAAAGAAGAATTAACCTTATTTGAAAAAATTTCAATAATGATTTTCTTCTTAGCATCTGTCTCTAAAATGGGAGAGGATAATGCCTTCTCCAATTCAGGGGAATCATTTATTAATTCCAAAAGTTGTTTAACCTCAGAAACCATCTCTTCAGTTTGCGAATTTTCATTCACAACTTGAAGTAATGCCTCTGCGTATGGTGTAGTAACTGAATTTAATAGTGGCATTAGTTCACCTCAATATTGTTAATTGATTGAGTTACCAAATTTTCTTGTGTTGTTTTATCAAGTCGATTTGGGAGAGATTCTAAAGCTTTCTTAATTGCCAGTTCAACAGCTTCTTTTCGTAGTTGAGAAATTGCTCTGGATGCTTCAGAGCTCTCATCAGAAATTGCACTTTGTTTAATTCGTGCCATCTCCTCTATCGCTTTTTTCTCACTTTCCATTCTGATTGATTCAGATCTTTTAAGAGAATCTGCTTTTATTTGAGAAGCTTTTTCTTCTGCTGAAGATAAATCTTTCTTCGCCTTTTCTAAAGCTTGAGTTGCATTTAGGAGTCGATCTTCAGCATCTTTTAATTCAAGAAGGATTCCTTCTCTCCTTTTTTGAAGCATTTTACCTAAGAAACCAGGCAAAAATTTATAAAGACCGAAAACCACTACAGCCCAATTAAGGATATTAGTTTCGAATAAATTGAAGTTCAATCCAAAACCTTCTGTAGCTAAAAGAGTTAAATTCATTTTTCTAGAATCAATCTATTAACAATAAGTTTGCTTAGATCATCAGCCTGTTTAGAAAGTTGATCACGAGCAGCGGACGTCTGACTTTCAATTTCTAGTCTTGCCTTTTCTTTTGAAGCATTTGCTTCATTATTAGCAAGTTCTAGTGCTTCTTTATAAAGCTTGTCAGACTCATTCTCTGCTTCGCTCACAATTCGTTGGGCTTCTGTACGTGCACTTTGAAGCTGAGTTAATAAATCAGCTTCTAATTTTTTAACCTCAGAAAGTTTATTTTTGGCCTCAATAATATTATTACTTACAAACTTTTCTCTTTTTTCTACAACATTGCCAACAGGCTTAAAAAAGAGAGAATTTAATATGTAAGTAAGTGCAACTACTTGTATTGCCATTAGTGGCAAAGTGGCATTTATATCAAATAATCCACCTTCTGAAGCACCAAAAAAATTAAAGGCCAACATATGATTCAGTTGAAGTTAAAAAATTAAATTTAAATATTGCTAATAAGGAGTTAGAAGCAATATTAACTTTTAGGAAAAAGGATTCGCAAAAAGTAGTACCAAAGCCACAACTAATCCGTAAATTGTTAATGACTCCATGAAAGCGAAAGACAAAAGAAGAGTTCCTCTGATTTTACCTTCAGCTTCTGGCTGACGGGCAATACCCTCAACAGCACCTTGAGCTGCGTTACCTTGTCCAAGACCTGGGCCAATAGCACCTAGACCAACTGCTAAACCAGCAGCTACAACTGATGCAGCGGAAGTAATCGAATCCATAATTTTGAAATAAAGAGCTTAATACTTGTGATAATCTTTGTTGTCATACACGCTTGGACATCCTTTGTTTTAAGAATGGGTCTGATATTTTCAGACCTACGCGATTAGATATTTTGCCAGATTACAGACCCTTTGTAAAAGCGTCTGAATGTATCGGAAAACAGCTAATGATGTTCTTCAACAGCTTCTCCAATGTAGTAGGCCGCTAAAGTTGCAAAAATCAATGCCTGAATTGCACTGGTAAATAATCCTAGGAACATAACAGGTATTGGAAGAATTAGCGGAACTAAAAAGACTAGAACACCAACAACAAGTTCATCAGCCAAAATATTTCCAAATAACCTGAAAGAGAGTGATAAAGGTTTCGTAAAGTCCTCTAGAATTTTGAAAGGAAGCATAATAGGAGTTGGGTGAACATAGTATTCGAAGTATCTCCAACCCTTATTGCTTAAACCAGCATAGAAATAAGAAAGTGAAACCAATAAAGCCAAGGCTATAGTTGTATTGATATCTGCAGTAGGTGCTCCTAATTCTCCACTTGGTAACTTAATCAATCTCCAAGGAATTAAAGCCCCTCCCCAATTACTAACAAAGACGAATAAAAATAAAGTCCCTATAAATGGCATCCAATCTCTATAAACTTTTTCACCTATTTGCGTCCTAGCAAGATCTCTAATGTAATCCCAGAGGAACTCAAGCAGGTTTTGAAGGCCTTTAGGATCATTTTCCATTTTTTTAGTTCCTAAAGAAATAAAAACTAATAACGCTCCTAATAAAATCCAAGATGTTAAAAATACCTGCCCATGAAGTCTGATATTTCCAATTTGCCAATAAAGATGTTGACCAACTTCTAGTGCTGCAAAATTTGTTAGCAAGGAATTAAAAAACATTTTTTTGAATAAAAAAATTTACTTAAGAACGTGAAAAATAGAGAATGAGTGAAGGCTTATAAATGAAAAACCCTATCATCGCAGGAAAAATATCCAATGATCCTAGCTTGCTCGCAAAAATAAAGAGGCAAACTGGAACTAATAGTTGCAATTTTGATACACCTGATGATTCTTTACCAAGTTTCCCTATACTTTTGGCAAGCAAACGTAGGTAAAAAATGCCGGCAATTGCACCTATAAAAATACTAAAACCAAAAGTAAAGCCTAGAAAAATTCCAGTTATTGATGCTAATAAAATAGAAACAATAAAAGTAATTCCAAAAATTGTTAATTGCAATTTTGTGTATTCATCATTTTGAGAAAGCAATTTATCTATTTGATTAGCACTAACAGATTTACTTTCTTTGATGATCGAATTATCTAGGGAATGAGGAAATTGAACATTCTCATTAGAAGGATGCTCAAGTTTTTTTCTATTTGAGTCCACTGATGTGAACATAGTTTAGAAACCCTCTCTGAATGGATTGTATTAAGTATATAAACTCAGGGAATCTATCACGGAGAGGTGCCTTTTAGCTAGTTTTTTTCTATAAAAAATTAATTCTTAAGATTTATGATGCATTTATAGACCAATTTTTACTTTATTATTCAAAAATAAAAACTATAAAAAAGTTTTTTTTATTAATTGCCTAAACACTTTAAAAAGTTAATAAAGACTTGGCAAAATCTCAATTAAACGTCTCAATAGTACATACTCATTTAAAAAAATTTGGAGATAAGGCAAGAAAAAATAAAATATAAAAGAATTTCTAAAAGAAAAAAAACCCATAATCCTTTTAAAGAAAGTAATCAAAGGAACGTAATAGAGTCTTTTTTTCCTTTACCTTGGACAATATGGCCTTATGAGGCAAAAATTTTAATATTAATTATTGGAATTTGGTCAATATTTGGAATATGCATTCTAGGATCTTCAAGTTGGTGGGTGGCTAGCAGAGAAATGGGAAACTGGGCTTATTTCTTGAAAAAACAAATTATTTGGACAATTCCAGGCATTGGTCTGTTTTATTGCGTTCTGAATACGAAAATTAGAAATCTTTTAAAGTTTTCAAGAATTATTTTTTATATTTTATTTTTTTTGATTTTTCTAACGAATATTACTGGTATTACGGTAAATGGCTCTTCAAGATGGTTAGAACTAGGGAACTTACGTCTGCAACCATCTGAATTAATAAAACCTTTTCTAATTCTTGAAGCTTCTAACCTTTTTGCTCATTGGAATCTTATAAAGAATGATAAAAAATTAATTTCAATATTCTCCTTTGGTTTGTTAATTTTATTAATACTCAAGCAACCTAATTTAAGTACTGCATCTTTAACTGGAATTCTTTTTTGGGTAATGGGTTTATGCGGAGGCGTAAAACTTAGCTCTCTTTTTTCATTTGCTTCATTAGGGTTCTTTACTGGATGTTTTAGCATCCTAAATAACGAATATCAAAAACTTAGAGTTACTTCATTTATTAATCCTTGGGCAGACCAACAGGAAAGTGGATTTCAATTGGTTCAGAGTTTATTAGCAATAGGTTCAGGTGGTCTGTTTGGCCAAGGTTTTGGACTGTCTATACAAAAATTACAGTATCTACCTTTCATGTACACAGATTTTATTTTTGCCATTTTTGCTGAAGAATTTGGTTTGTTAGGGTGTACTTTATTCTTAGGTTTTTTAGCAATATTCTCTTATATAAGCCTAAGAATAAGTATTAAGTGCAGGAACAACTATACAAAATTAGTTGCTATCGGATGTGGCGTATTGTTAACAGGTCAATCAATAATGCATATTGCTGTAACAACAGGTTCAATGCCTACTACAGGCTTACCACTACCCTTCATTAGTTATGGTGGCAATTCATTAATGGCGTCTTTTTTTATTGCAGGTATGTTACTGAGATGTTCATTAGAATCAACAGGATTCATAGGTCTTATTAGTACACGAAAGACTCTTAATTAGTTAGAATTTAAAAGATTAAATTTCAGCTATCGAATCATTTAATTTAGTTATTTCAGAATTATCTCAAAAGGGTAATCTGCTTATGCAGAATGGTCTTAATAGTCCTGGTCCATTTACTATATTTTTGGTTTTCAGTGCAGGACTTTTAACAAGTCTTGGGCCATGTTCATTATCATTAATGCCAGTGACTATTGCTTACATCGGCGGAACAGAGAAAAATAAATTTAAACTTATTAGTTTTTCAGGAGGTGTAGTTTTTTCGCTTGTTGCACTGGGGGCTGCGAGTGGATTCTTAGGTAAAATATATGGGCAAATTCCATCTTATTACACTTCATTTGTTGCCCTAATAGCAATAATAATGGGTTTAAATTTATTAGGAATTCTAAAGTTTCAGTTTCCGAATGGACCTGATATAAAAATATTTGAAGATAAAATACCAACATTTATAACGCCTTTTGCCATAGGGACTACTTTTGGATTAGCCTCTTCGCCATGCATAACTCCAGTTTTAGCAACTCTTTTGGCTTGGGTATCGCAAGCTAAAAACCCGATAATCTCAATTATTTTTTTATTTTTCTTTGGTATAGGCCAAGTAACCCCATTAATCATTGCAGGAGCTACAGCAGAAAACTTAAAGCAATTTTTAGCTCTTAGAAAATTTAGTCAAATAATTCCTACTTTAAGTGGGATATTTTTAGTTTCCCTAGGGTTATTAAATTTATTTTCAAATTGGATTTAAATGATTATTTTTAAGAATCTAATTTTAAAAATATCAAGTTTAAGATTCTCTATATCGCTGATAATCTTCATTGCTATTGCCTCTGGAATAGGTACTTTTATACCTCAAGGTAGTAATGGTAAATTCTATATTGATAATTTCGATAGTGCTCCCATTTTTGGATTTTTAGATGGAGAAAAAGTCTTAAAACTTCAATTGGATCATATATACACAAGCTTTTGGTTTTTATTTACATTAATTCTTCTTTGCATTTCTCTTGCAGCTTGTAGTTTCAGGAGACAAATTCCTTCATTAAAAGCTTCATTGAAATGGATTGAATATAAGAGCGAGAAAAAGTTTAGCAAACTGCAACTAAGTACAAGTCATCCAATCAATCAAGATGGAGAACATATATCAAAAGTAGATTTATTACTTAAAAAAAAAGGATGGAAAACATACAAATTTAATAGTCATATTTCTGCAAGAAAGGGGTTAATTGGAAAAATCGGTCCTTTAGTTGTACATATCGGATTAATAATCTTACTTATAGGTTCAGCATATGGAAGTTTTACAAGTCAATCAAAAGAACAATATTTACTGCCTGGAGAAACTTTAGATCTTATTAATGAGAGCACAAACTCAAAAGCCAATATAAAATTAGTCGATTTCTTTATAGAACGTGAAAGTGATGGTGTGCCCAAACAGTTTATTTCAAAATTAAATTTTTCTTCCGAAGATCTAAATTTAAATGAAATAAAAACAACCAAAGTTAATCACCCAATAAGGTTTAAAGGATTAACTATTTATCAAGCAGATTGGGCAATATCAAATGTTGTTTTAGAAATAGATAATATCCTTTATCAATTACAATTAAAGGAGATTCCAGAAATTGGTAATCAACTTTGGGGAGTTTTAGTTGAATTAGGATCGGATACTAAAAAAAATTTTCTTTTGACAATAGATAATGAAAATGGTCCACTTAAAATTTCGAATATAGAAAATTTTTCCGGGAATAATCTCTATATCAATGACGATCCTTTAGAAGTTAACTCTTCAAAAGTATCTCTGAAAAAAATAATCCCCAGCAGTGGATTAATAATTAAAAATGATCCATCAATACCATTTATTTACTTTTCTTTTATCTTAATAATTTTTGGAACAATAATAAGTCTTATACCAACTAACCAATTATGGATACTGGTAAATAAAGAATCACAAAAGTTATCTATTGGAGGCCTTAGTAATAAAAATCTAGTTGGTTTTAAAAAAGAATTTTTTAAATTATCAGACGAAATAAAAAATTTTTAATTTCTTTTCTGCCCACTAAAAATATCTAACTGCATAGAGACATTCCCTCTGGGGTTAAATGCAGCATTTAAATGTATCCAATGAGGTGAACCTTCATTCACTAAATCATCCATAATTCTATTTACAACTTCCTCATGTGATATTTTTATATCTCTATAGTTGTTAATATAAAGCTTTAAAGACTTCAACTCATAAACTTTCAAATTAGGTTGATAAATGATATTTAGCTCTGCAAAATCTGGATAACCAGAAAAGGGGCACTTACATGTAAATTCAGGTAACTGAATAGAAATTTCATAAATTCTTTTCTTATTTGGATTATCGAAACAAATTATTTTTGATTCTTCAATAATTCTCTCACCATATAAAGGTCTTTGTGTCGAATCATCTAATTTAGCTTTACTCATTTTTAGTAGAATTTATTTACTAAAACTATATAAAAAGATCAAAATTCGCAAAATCTCATTAAGGTAAATTATGACAATTGACTAAGTCAAAAGATGTGAAAACTTATTTTTGTATCATCCGCAACATTCTGATGCCATTCTAAACGGTTAGATATTTCTAGTTTAAAGAAAAATTAATGGACATTTGTTTGATAACTATCGATAACAACTTAAATAAGTCACTTCAGCCGAAAAGTGCAATTGGAATGTTATGGCTTCAAACACACTTCGAGAATGATCAGTGGGAAGCTTTATCAAACAATACAATAATTATTTCTGAGGAAAATTCCAAATTATTAATTGAAGACGCCACAGATGCAGGCCTTGATATTAAATGTTTTTCTGATATTTCAATGTTGGATGTTTTCCAAAAAAACGATTAAAATAATAATATTCAATCTCTAATCATGAAGAAAATTGAGGCGATCATACGTCCGTTTAAACTAGAGGATGTAAAAATTGCATTAGTAAACTCAGGTATTGTCGGAATGACAGTTAGCGAAGTCAGAGGTTTTGGGAGGCAAAAAGGACAAGTTGAAAGATATAGAGGTTCCGAATTTACTGTAGAGTTCCTTCAAAAACTCAAAGTAGAAGTTGTAGTGGAAGATGAAAAGGTTAATTCAGTAATAGATGCGATTGCTGAAGCAGCAAAAACTGGTGAGATAGGTGATGGAAAAATATTCATCACATCAATTGATTCTGTTGTGAGAATTAGAACTGGCGACAAAGATGAAGAAGCTCTTTAATTTAAAGAGTTTCTCTTACTAAATTTTGTATATATTCACTATTAATACGTGGATTTGATTCACTTTTGAAGCACATCCAAGCTAAATATTCATGATTTCCAGCAGGGCCTACTAAAGGAGAAGCTATCAAATTCTTTATATTCCATTGAAAACTTTTAGCAGTTTCAATAACAGACTCTATGGCCTCAGTATGGAATTTAGGATTACGAACTACACCACCTTTACTGACTTTATCTTTACCCACCTCAAATTGAGGTTTAATTAAAAATATCCCTTCTATACAATCTCCTACTAATAAATTACTAATGGATTTAAAAACTAACTTTAATGAAATAAAAGACAAATCAGCAACTACAAAATTTGGTAATTCATCACTTCTAGATAAAAGATCCTTAGGTTTTAAATTTCGAATATTTGTTCTTTCAAAAAGTACCACTTTTGGGTTTTTTCTAATCTTCCATGCAGTCTGTCCATAACCAACATCTATCCCATAGACTAACTTTGCTCCTTGTTGCAATAAGCAATCAGTAAATCCTCCCGTTGAGATTCCTGCGTCAATACATATTTTATCTTTTACTTTAATTTCAAGTTTTTTAAATGCCTCCAATAATTTTTCCCCTCCCCTTGAAACAAACATAGGTTCGGAATCAATAAAAAATTCAGATCCAATCAATACTTGATGTCCAGGTTTATCCAATACTTTTCCATTTATATCTCTAACCTTGCCAGCAAGAATTAAACCTTGGGCTTTTTGACGAGTTTCACACAAACCTTTTTTAAGAAGATAAAGGTCTAATCTAATTTTTTTAATCATCTATTCATCAATAACAAAAGACTGAATAATGAACTTATACAAGATTAAGATCCAAATTCTCTCATACCTTCTAATTTTAAATTAGAACTAAAAAATTACCCATTAATAAAGAAGGTAATAAACGCAAATATTTTTTATTTAAACTTTCTTTGATTGACAGAAAAATGTTACATAAGAAAATAATAATCAGGCAAATATGTTCAATGGCAAGTACATCTTTAAGGTATAGGGCAATAATTCAATTTTGGTTATAAAGTTTAAATTGATGTTTAATAAAAATCGTGATCGAGCGTTACACATTACCCGAAATGGGGAAAATCTGGACTGAAAGCTCAAAATTCCAGAGTTGGCTTAAGGTTGAATTAGCTGCATGTGAAGCAAATTTTTCCCTCGGGAAAATTCCTGAGAATGCCATGAAAGAGATACTTTCAAATGCAAAGTTTGATGAATCCAGAATTACTGAAATTGAGAAAGAAGTTAAACATGATGTCATAGCATTTCTTACAAGCGTAAATGAATTTGTGGGAGATTCTGGAAGATACATACATGTCGGTATGACCAGTAGCGATGTACTGGATACTGGCTTATCTCTTCAGTTAAAAGATTCTTGCGAATTGTTATTAGAAGAAATTGAGAACCTAGAAAATGAAGTCAGATTATTAGCTGGGAAGCATAAAAATACATTAATGATTGGGAGATCTCATGCAATTCATGGGGAGCCAATTTCTTTCGGTTTTAAACTTGCTGGATGGTTAGCAGAAATAATAAGGAACAAAAAAAGATTGTTAACACTGAAAGAATCTGTAGCAATTGGACAAATAAGCGGAGCCATGGGAACTTACGCTAATACAAACCCTGAGGTGGAACAGATAACTTGTGATTTACTAGGCTTAAAACCAGATACAGCAAGTACGCAGGTTATATCTAGAGACAGACATGCAGAATATGTTCAAACTATTGCACTAGTTGGCGCTTCTCTAGATAGATTTGCAACTGAAATAAGAAATTTACAAAGAACTGATGTTTTAGAAGTTGAAGAGGGCTTTACAAAAGGGCAAAAAGGAAGTTCTGCCATGCCTCACAAAAGAAATCCTATTCGAAGTGAAAGAGTAAGCGGTTTAGCAAGAATTTTGAGGAGTTACGTCTTAACAGCACTGGAAAATGTTCCACTTTGGCACGAAAGAGATATAAGCCATAGTTCAAATGAACGTATCATGTTACCTGACGTATCAATCTGTTTGCATTTTATGCTCAGGGAAATGAAAGAAATAGTACGCAATTTGGAAGTTTATCCAAAAAATATGCTCAAAAATTTAAATATATATGGTGGTGTAATCTTTAGTCAGAAAGTTTTACTTTTGCTTGTAGAGAAGGGCTTTTCTAGAGAAAAGGCTTATAGATTAGTACAAAAAAATGCTCATCAGGCCTGGAATACTCAGAATGGGAATTTTAAACAAAATATAGAGAGTGATAATGAAATAATGGATCTTATTGATCAAAGTGACTTAGAAGAATGTTTTAATCCTTCAATTCATCTCAATAATTTAAGTGTAATATGGAAAAAGTTAGGTATCTAGGATTACTGAAAACCTTATCTAAGTTAAACCAGTGTTTTCAGAGGAATAATGACAAAAAACTTTAGGATTGAAAAAGATAGTATGGGAAAAATAGAGGTTCCCATGGAAGCTTTGTGGGGCGCTCAAACACAAAGATCGATAATAAATTTTTCTATCGGAGAAGAATTAATTCCAATTGAGTTAATTTATTCACTCACCCTCATAAAAAAAGCTGCTTCAATTGCGAATTTCAATTTAGGTTTAATTGATAAAAGGAAAAAAGATTTGATTGTAGAGGCATGTACGGAAATACTTGATGGGCTTCATGATTCACAGTTTCCCCTAAAGATTTGGCAAACAGGTAGTGGTACGCAAACAAATATGAATGTTAATGAGGTAATTTCAAATATTGCAGCTTTAAAAACTAATTCAGAGCTTGGTAGTCATCAACCAATTCATCCAAATGATGATGTAAATAAATCTCAGTCAACAAATGATACTTTTCCTGCTGCTATTCAAATATCTGTTGTTAATGAAATAATAAAAAATTTAGTTCCAACAATAAGAAAACTTACGAAGATCCTTGATAAAAAAAGTGAAGAATGGAAAGACCTTATAAAGATAGGAAGAACCCATTTTCAAGATGCAGTTCCCCTTACTTTTGGGCAAGAAATATCAGGCTGGTCAGAGCAACTTAAAGATGCTGAGAATGCAATTATTATTAGTCTGAAAGAATTGTATTTCTTACCTCTGGGAGGAACTGCAGTTGGAACAGGGATTAATTGTCCAAAAGGATTTTGTGAAGAGTCTATAAAATCAATTTCCGATGATACTAATCTAATGTTCTATAAATCAAAAAATAATTTTTCTATCATGGCCTCTCATGATCGTCTAGCTCAAGTAATGAGTCAGATAAAAATATTAGCAGGTACATTATTTAAAATTTCAAATGATATAAAAATTCTATCTTCTGGTCCAAGATCAGGAATATATGAACTAATTATTCCTCAAAATGAACCTGGAAGTTCTATCATGCCGGGTAAAGTGAATCCAACTCAATGCGAAGCCTTATCAATGGTTTGCACTCAGATAATGGGTCTTGAATATGCAGTTTCAATGGCAAATTCCAGTGGCACTTTACAGATGAATGAATATAAGCCTCTTATTGGGTTTAATATTCTCACGAGTTTAAAATTAATAAAAAATGTAATAGAAAACTTCAGGATAAAATTAGTTGATGGGATGGAACCTAATCAAAAGAGAATGAAGTTAAATTTAGAAAATTCACTAATGCTGGTTACAGCCATAGTGCCAAAAGTTGGTTATGAAAAAGCAGCTGAAATTGCAAACCTTGCCTTCAAAGAATCATTAAATTTAAAAGAGGCTACACTTAAATTAGGCTATTTAAATGAAGATGAATTTGATGAAGCAATGAATATCAATTCAATGATTTGATTTAAAAAATTTAAGAATTATTGTCAATTCTTCTTGTTGCAGGATTAATATCTTCAGAGACTTTTATAAGATCATTAGATTCAGAAACAGGAAAACGATTAATAGCTTTTAATGCTAGCTTCGCTTTGCTTTTTAATTTATTACTAACACCAATACAGTATTGAACTTGAGAAAGGACATCAATTGATCTTCTAATAATCCTCACTACATCACCTTCGTCTAATGAAGTATTAAAAACCAAATCTTTCCATTTTTTTCCTCTTGCCCATTCAGAAATAATTCCAGTTAACTCTGTTTCTAAATAAATAGGAATTTCAATATGAAACTTATTTTGTTGAGAGGCGACTAATTTTCGCAAACCATCTAATTCATTAAAAACATCTATTACCTTTAAAGAAGGCTTAAAATTACACCAAAGATTGGGCCTCCTTATATCAACACAGATAGCTTGAATAATTGCAGCTAACTCAGGAGGATCTAAATCGTCTAAATAACCACTAACTAAAACCAGACCAATCCATAATTCATTTTCACTTCTTATTGCACCAACTGTTTGTCCAACTTCTGTCAATTCCAAATCATTTAAACAACCGAAATGATTTAAAATTTTAATCAAATTGGTAAAAGTTCTCCAGTTATGATTTTCTTTATCCTCAAGAAGTTTTTTTCTCATATATATTTCTTGTTCAACATCAACAATTCTTTTTCTATATTTCTTTAATTTTCTAGAGTCTCCAAATCTATGTGCGGGATGATCATTGACTATTTCTTCTAAATTATTAATTTGTTGCTGTTGTGTCAAAACTTCCGTTGACAAATCATATTGTTGAGTTTGTAAATCATTTTTTTTAGAAACTTCTAAAATTCGATCTGCATAACACTGCGACACATCATCCCCCCTAAATACCTCTCCAGAAAAATACATCTTTGGTACTTCAAGTCCTAAGACATCAATTGCATCCAAATCATTAAAAATACTTACAATGTATGAGGGTTTTATAAGAATAAATAAATTATCAACTGTCAAACACAATAAACTCTTTATTTTTTGGGATTCATATATTTTCTTACAAATTAATCCTGGAACAATTTTTCTTTTAATTTGAGGAGCTTTGATTGAAATTAAGCTTCCATCTTTAATATATGGGAGTGCATTAGTGATCTCTTCTGATAATTTTTCTGCTGCTTGTTTTTCTAATATTTTCAAGAGTCTTCTCTCTTCTTTAAGACGATTTTTCAACTTTTCGTAGGCATCAAAATCTTTCCATGAAACGTTAGATGTAATTTTTTTTAATTCAATTAAATCCTTATCTAAATTTTCAAGAATTATATTTTCACCTGAAGATTCACCTAAATATAAAAAACTACCAAAACTTCTTTTAATTAATTCTTTAGACTTTTCTAAAGTATAACTTTGTAAAAGATTAAGTACCATTCCATAACTAGGAGTGAATTGACTCTCTAAAGAATTTGGTTTGCTAATAGCCAGTGCACTTGCTTCTTTGGCACCTTCGAATCTTGTTTGTAATGTAACAACATATCCTTGGGTATCTTTTCCTCTTCTTCCAGCTCTTCCTGACATTTGCAAAAATTCACTGCTAAATAATAATCTATGCCCATCTTCTGTCCTTTTTGATAAAGAAGAAATAACAGTAGTTCTTGCGGGCATATTAATTCCTGCAGCAAGAGTTTCAGTTGCAAAAACAACTTTTATCAAACCTTGCTGAAATAATTCCTCAACCAATTCTTTCCATGCAGGCAATAATCCAGCATGGTGAGATGCGATACCTCGTTTTAATGCCTCGCATTGAGATTTATCTTTAATTGCCTCTTGATTATTTTTAAGATAAACACCTAATTTTTGGGATATCATATTCGCTTCTGAATAACTTACTAAAGTTAAGTCTTTTATATTCTCAATAGCCTTGTCACATCCTCTTCTACTAAAGATAAAATAAATAGCTGGCAACATATTTCGTTCAGCTAGTTTAGAGATCACAAAGCCAATTGAGGGAGACTTTGGTTGCATTATCCTGCCCACTTTTCCTTTCATTTTCTGCCCTTTTGGAGCTCTCCAAATCTTACAGTTTGGATGAATTCCATTACCCTTATTATTTAAAAGTGGATGGAGGCCCTTGATACTACAAAAAATAAAATCAAGTGGGACTGGTCTCTTATCGCTATTAATTAGTACTGTGGGCCCATGAACTTTTTCTATCCAATTTTGTAGTTGATCTGCATTCGCTATTGTTGCTGATAAAGCTATTATTTGAGTTCTAGTGGGGCAATGAATTATAGTTTCTTCCCAAACTGTGCCTCTTTGGGGGTCATTCATATAATGGCATTCATCAAGAATCACAGATTCTAAATTCTCTAAGGGATCATCAAATTCATCAAATTCGCCATAAAGCATGTTCCTAAAAATCTCAGTCGTCATAACTAAGATTGGTGCTTCTCTATTTATACTTATATCTCCAGTCAAAAGACCCACTTTATTATCACCATATTGATTAGCAAAATCTCTAAACTTTTGATTTGATAGTGCTTTTAAAGGTGTTGTATAAAAAACTCTACTGTCATGAGATAAGCCTCTATATATAGCAAATTCACCTATCAATGTTTTACCCGAACCTGTTGGTGCCGTTAAAACAACAGAATTTCCGCTATTAATAGCTCGAATTGCTTCTAATTGGAACTCATCTAGTGGAAAGGGGAAATATTCCTCTAAATTAAGCAATAATTGTGATTGATGAGAGGATGAGTTAACTTCTTAATATATGATCTATATAGATATTAATAAACAAAAAATACCTTGCAAACTTTAATAGTAAATCTAAATCTTTTTAATTAAATCCACTATATTTTATTTTGCCAAAATGAAAAAAATAAAAATTCCAAAAAATAGAATCCGTAAATTAAAAACATTTTCTTTAGGTAAAAAATCATTCGAACTTCTAAGTTTAAATTCGCAAAATAAAAAACTTATAGACTTATGCAGTAATGATTATTTTGGGTTAAGTAGGGACAAGGATTTAATAAAAGCTGCTTACGAAATAAGCATGTTAGAAGGTATTGGTTCAGGAAGCTCTAGGTTTATTACAGGTTCAAGACCAATACATAAATTATTAGAAACAGAACTTGCCAAGTGGCTTGATCAAGATAAAGTATTACTTTTCCCAAGCGGATTTCAAGCAAATATAGCCGCTATCCAGACTTTAGCAAACAAAAATAGTATCGTAATAGCAGATAAATTAATCCATAACTCTTTATTGGTTGGAGTTAAAGCTGCTCAAGCTAAACTAGTTCGATTTTCACACAATAATTTAAAAGATTTAGAAGATAAAATTATTAAGTCTAACCCCGCAAAAAATTCCATTTTAGTTGTTGTCGAATCTCTTTATAGCATGGAGGGATCAATTGCCCCGCTCAGAGAAATAACGGAAATTTGCAACAAAAATAGTGTTCAATTATTAGTTGACGAAGCCCATGCAATTGGGATCTTGGGCCCTGAAGGCAGGGGTTTAAGTTTTAATTATCGTTCGGATATAACAATGATTACTGGAACTTTTGGAAAAGCATTTGGAAGCGGTGGAGCTTTCATAGCTTCCAATTCAGAAATTGGTGAATATCTTATCCAAACAAGTGGTGCATTTAGGTATACAACCGCGCTTGCTCCCGCCTTAGCTGCTGCGGCACTAGAAGGTTTAAAAAAAATTTTAAAAAATAAAGAATGGGCTAATGATTTGTTATCTTCTGCGAAGATATGGAAAAATGAAATTATTAAAAATTTTAGTTTTCCAATTTTGGGAGATTCTCACATCTTATCTATTATTGTTGGCCAAGAAGAGAAGGCAATTTATCTACAAAAGTATCTCGAAAAAAATGGGTTTTTAGCAATTGCAATAAGACCTCCAACTGTACCTCTGGGTCAATCAAGAATCAGAATAACAATAAGAAGAAACTTAGATTCTAATCTGCTAAAGAATTTCATTAAAGTTTTAAAAGAGTTTAAATGAAACAAATCATTACTCAACATGGGTGGGGACTAAATAAACATTTCTGGGATGAATATAAAGTTGATTTTTTAAAGAATAATTGGCATTGGCAAGATAATGAAAGAGGATATTTTTCGAAAGATAATTTTCAAGCAACATGGATTAAAAGCGACCAAAAAAAAGAAATCAGAATGACTTTATGCCATTCATATGGTTTTCATTTAATGCCAAAAACAATTTTAAAAGAAGCTACTCATATCGTTCTAATAAATTCTTTTAATAATTTTCTGCCTTTAAGTAATAAGAGAAACTTTATTTTGAGGTCTCTAAAAAGAATGGAAACAAAAATCATAAAAGATGCGACAAAAGATATTTTGAAAGAATTTATACATAGATCATTTATGCCAAACGATATAAATTATAGTTTTAGAAATATCTTATATAAAAATTTAGAAAGTTTAAATAAAACTCTTCTTTTAAATGATTTAAAACAACTTTACATCAATAGAGATTTTCCAGTTTTTTTAAAAAAAGATTGCAGAATTATTTTTATAAAATCAGAAAATGACTTGATTCTTGATAACGAAGCAAATAATAACTTTTTAGATTTCTTAAATAGAACAATTGATAGGAAGCCCATCTTAATCAAATTAGCTCAACAAGGTCATTGCTTAACTAATTTAAATTTATACGAGATTTTATTTAAAACATTTAATGATTGAAATGGATAATACAAAGTGGAATGAGAAAATAAAAAATAATTTTAATGATGCTGCAAATCGGTATTTAGAGCATTCAAATATTC
Organism: Prochlorococcus marinus CUG1417; assembly: GCF_017695975.1. Lineage (NCBI taxonomy): Bacteria > Bacillati > Cyanobacteriota > Cyanophyceae > Synechococcales > Prochlorococcaceae > Prochlorococcus > Prochlorococcus marinus. The sequence continues at coordinate 359,276 of NZ_JAAORN010000002.1, forward strand.
AGAAATTTTTTGCAAAAAAGATTGTTCAATTTATCAAAGAATTAAATCCCCAAAAAAAAGGTGAATGGATAGATCTAGGATCAGGACCAGGAATATTAGCTGATGAAATAGAAAAAAGTTTTTCTTCCCAAAAAGTATCCAGAATTGATTTCAGCAAAAAAATGCTTCTTGAGAATAAATTATCTAGTAAAAAAATTTTATGGGATTTGAATAATGATTTACCTCCTGAAATCAATAACTGTTCTCTATTAACATCTAACTTTTGCATCCATTGGTTAAACAAGCCAGAAAAGATAATAAAAAATTGGTTTAGTAAATTAAAATCTGGAGGGTTTTTAATCATTTCTTATCCAACAAAAAATTGTTTTCCTGAATGGAAAAATACTTGTAGAAAAATTGATATTGAATATAGTGGTCTTAATTTCCTTAGCTCTAAAGAATTATTAAAAGATTTCAAATCAACTGAAATTTATTATTCAGAACAGTTTAATTATCTTGAAAATTTTGAAGATGTATATAAGCTTTTTAGAAGCATTAAAAATGTAGGGGCACAATCAACAAATTGTAAACTCAAAACAGTAAAGGAGTTAAAAAAAATGCAAAAGTTTTGGCCTAAGAATTACAATAATACAGTTAACCTTTCATGGCAAATTGAGATTCAAATCATAAAGAAATTATGAGTAGTCAGGATAGTATTTTCAAATTTATAATTTGTGGAACAGATACTGATATTGGAAAAACTTTAATAAGCTCTTTTTTCGTTAAAGGATTAAATTCCTTTTATTGGAAGCCTATTCAAAGCGGTATTGAATCGCAAACTGATAGTCAAACTGTTGAAAAGCTTGCACAATTAAGTAAAGAAAAAATCATCAAAGAAGCTTATGTCTTTACTAAACCTTTATCTCCTCATTGGGCTGCTGAAATAGATCAAAAAACTATTAATTTTGACAAGTTGAGATTGCCAAAAGTGCAAGGCTCATTAATTGTAGAAACTGCAGGTGGATTAATGGTTCCAATAACACGAAATTTTTTGCAAATAGATCAAATAAAACAATGGAATCTTCCGGTAATACTTGTATGCAAGAGCTCACTTGGCACTCTTAACCATACCCTACTTAGTATTGAGGCCTTAAAACGAAGAAATATTGAGATTTTAGGTTTAGTAGTTAATGGTGAAAAACACCTAGATAATCCAAGAACACTAGTTGATTTTAGTGGTATTCCGTTAATTGCTGAATTTCCTTACATCGAAAAAATGGACTCAAACAATTTAGATATAATATGGAAAGAACTAGACATCAAGAATAAGTTGATCTCACTTTTAAACTCAAAAATAAGTTAAATGAAATCTTTGGATTCAAAAACTCCAAATCAAGATTGGCACCCAAATATTTGGCCACCTTTTACACAAATCAATAACAGCAAACCGCAAATAGAAGTAACTCATGGGCAAGATGCCCTCCTATTTACTAAAAATCCTAAAAAAGAGCTAATAGATGCAATCAGTAGTTGGTGGGTAACTCTTCATGGACATAGTAACCAATACATTGCGGATGCCATTTTCAATCAATCAAAAAAACTTGAGCAAGTTATATTTGCTGATTTTTTACATCCACAGGCAAAAAAATTGGCGGAAAGACTTAGTAAATTAACAAAACTAGAACGATTATTCTTTTCTGATAACGGTTCTACTGCAGTGGAAGTTGCTTTAAAAATTGCCTTCCAATCATGGCAAAATAGAGGAGAGACAAGAACTCAAATAGTAGCTTTTGATGGCGCCTATCATGGCGATACATTTGGAGCAATGGCTTTAGGTGAAAGAAATATTTTTAATGAGAATTTCGATAATCTTATGTTCCCAGTTAGGAGAGTCCCATGGCCTTCAACTTGGATGAACGATGAAGAAGTAGAAAGTAAGGAAAATGAGGCGATCCAAAAATTAGAAACTCTACTTAAAACTCCCACAGTTGCAGTAATACTTGAGCCACTTGTTCAGGGAGCAGGAGGGATGAATATGGTTAGGCCTCAGTTTATAAAAAAAGTTTCAGAAATTATAAACAATAATAATTCTTTGTTAATTGCTGATGAAGTTTTGACTGGGTTTGGAAGATGTGGAAGTCTTTTTGCGTTTCAAAAGGCAAAAATCGTTCCCGATTTAATAAGCATTTCAAAAGGCTTAACTGGTGGATTTTTACCAATGGGAATAACTTTATGTAAAGAAAAAATTTTTCAATCCTTTATTGATGATTCCCCAAGAAAAACTTTTTGGCATGGACATAGTTTTACTGCTAATCCTTTAGGTTGTGCTGCGGCAAACGCTAGCCTTGATTTATTAGAAAAAGAACCACACAAATACCTTTCATTTGAAGAAAAACATTTATCTCACTTAATTAAATTTCAAAACTTACCCTATATAAAAAAAATAAGGGTATCCGGCACAATTGCTGCCTTCGATTTAGATATTGGGAACAAAAAAGGTTATTTCAATAATATTGGGAAAGAAATAAAGAGTCTTGCAATGGAGCAAGGTTTATTTATTAGACCTCTCGGAAATGTTATTTATCTCTTGCCACCTCTCTGTATAACCGATGATCAATTAGAAAAAAGTTACTGGATAATAAGGCGAATCTTAGAAAATATTTAGATAGAAATTTAAGGTCCCTGCAGTATTGCATTTTCCACATCTTCTCTATTAATGCAATAGGAAAATAGTCTTTTAGTTTCTTGTCCTTCACTTTCCCAAATAACACTTAAATCTTCTTGTTCAAAAATAATAGTTGCATTCCAATTTGAAAGTAACAGATACCATTTAGATGGATTATTAATATCCTTCACAGCACCCAAATCAGTTAGCCACAATTCCAATGATTGCAGTGAATTTTGATTGATAGGTTTTTTAGAGGGATTCACAGACTTTTTAAAAAAATTAGTTGATTAGCCAAAGCGGTATTGTCTCTAATTCTTTTCCAGTAAAAGAAGCAATAAAAATTGAACAAATTAAACTTATAGAAATTATGATAATTAAAAGAAACAACGAAAACAATTCTCCATTCGAAAAAGGTCTTCTATTTCCTATTAAATTTTGATTATTAGAATCGATTACTAAATTATTTAAAACGTTAGTATTATTACTTTTAGAGTTTTCTTTTAGTTTTTCATCATATATTTTCCTCAAATTACTATTATTCAAATGTTCATAAGCTTCAAGAACTTCTTGAAATTTACTTTTAGCAACGTCTATTTCTAATGAAGTTGTATCGGGATGTAACTCAATAGAAAGTTTACAAAATGCCTTTCTTAATTCATGATTGGATGCATTTTCATTTACACCTAAAATTTTGTAATAGGAAGTTTCCCCTTTCAAAATAATCTTTTATTAATATTGTAATTCTAATAAATTTTTACTAAATAGAATGTATGTAATGGATGGTTAAAATTCATATTTATAACGAAATGAAAAAACAAAACATTCCAGAAGAAATTCTTTCCTTAATAAATGAAGAAGAAATAAATTTATTTCAAGAGTTACAAATTAAAATTAAAGAATTAAATAATAAAACCAATCTTACAAAATTAACTGATGGGGATGATTATTGGGTATCTCAAGTTTTTGACAGCATTTGGCCATTCAAAGCTTTCACGAATATTAATTTTGATAATAAAAAATTTTTAGATATTGGATCAGGCTGTGGCTTCCCAGGTTTAGCTTATGCAATAACTCATCCTAATTCTGAGATATACTTAATTGATTCTTTGAAAAAGAAAACAGATGCAATAAAAATTTTAGTTGAACAGATCAATTTCAAAAACAATATTCATGTAATCAATGATCGTGTTGAGAACTTAGCCCACCAATCGTCAATGAGAAATAATTTTAATATTGCAACAACTAGAGCAGTTAGTAATCCATCAACAGTTTCAGAATATATTCTACCAATGTTAAAAAAAGAAGGGTTTGGAGTTTTATATTGTGGCAAATGGACTAATGAAGAAAGCAAAAATCTAGATAAAACTTTAGAAATATTAGAAGGGAAAGTTAAAGATAAAAAAGAGATACAATTACCAAGAAATAAAGGCACTCGAAACATTATTCTTATTCAACCAAAGAATTTTTGTCCTGAAATTTACCCAAGAAAAGTTGGCAAACCTGAAAAAAATCCATTATAAAATTATTTTTTTGATAATCTTTTACCATTCTTATCTCCAAACTTTTCTTTTAAATTTCTCAATATTTTTATAACTTTTTTTGGATTTATATGACCTTCTAATACTTTCAATAATTGTCCCTCAGAAACATCTACATCTAGTAAATTTGCGTTACATCCTGGGAACCAGTGACTTCCATTACCAAGTAATTGATATCTAGCTCTTGCATATCCTTCCATACCCAACCAATTAATTAAATTTGAAAGCCAAAGCAGAACGGGAATATTAATATTTCCCGGGGTATATTCCCAACTTGGTAAATTTCTATTCCAATTTTGATGCCACTCTAAACCTAAAGAATTAATTGATTCCTGCCTTAATTTGTTAATTATCCTAGGCACATACTTCTCAGATTCTGATAACAACGAGACAGCTTGTAAATGCAGAGCAAAATCTGTCTCTTTTGCAATACCCACACTCAAAGTATGGACATTTTGATTTCTTAAGCAAAAAAGATCATTAAAAACTATAGGATGAAGTGGGCTACAAAGTTCCAACATTTTTGTTGAGGGAGTATGTAGATGTCCCCCTTTATCCGTAGGACTTATTATGAAAACCCCAAGATCAAACTTATTTGCTAATTTAATAACCTTTGTATTTTTTTGATTTATGAAATACCAGTGCAAATTTACATAATCAAATAAGTTTGTTGATATGGCCTTCTCAATAAGTGAAGATTTTCCATGGGTTGAAAATCCAATAGATCCAATTAAATTTTCTTTTTGCATCTTCCTTAAGATTTCAATACAACCTCCATTTCTAATAGCCTGATGCAAATGTTCCTCTGTATTAATGCCATGTATCGCAAGCAAATCAATTCTTTTAACTTTCAATTTATCAATACTTGTCAGAACATCTTTCTTAAAAACTTCGGAATCACTATTTGGAGGAATCTTGGTTTGAATAATATTTGGGATTTTTTCAATATTTTTAAAACCTATTCCTAATTGCACCTCAGAAGTTCCATAGTACTTAGCAGTTTCTACATGACTTAAGCCATATTTGTTTGCCAGTTTTAAAATATTCTCTACTTTAGTTTGCTCTTCATATGAAATCTCAGAAAAGTCTAATTGATCCCAACTTTTTTGAAATCTCATGCCACCCAGAGATAGAATAGGAATCTTTAGATTGGTTCTGCCAAATCTACGATATTCCATTTTTTTGATAATTAATGCTTATTCATTCTTGGTGGTTTTCCAAATGATTGAAACATATCTCTATCTAGACTTTTCTCTAAATCATCTAATTCTTCAAACTTTACCCAGTGAATACAATCAACTGGACACGTATCTATTGCCTCTTGAATAACATCTACACTATCTCCATCTTGTCTCATAGCTCGGCTTCTACCATGAAATTCATCGACAATGAAAGTATTTGAAGCAACATGTAAACAGTATTGGCAACCAATACACCTAGCCTCATCAACCCATACAGCTTTTTCAGATAACTCACCACCTAAAACAGGTTCAAATCCTGTAATTTCGATATTTTCTTGAAAATTAATAAATGGATCTTTAAAATCCATACTCTGACGTTAGTTCTCCCACTTAGTTAAAACCAACTCAATAGAACCATCATTTTTATTTTTTTGTTCTACTACTTGGTATCCATCTTCTTTTGTCTTAGTAATAATTGTTTGATAAGCATACATTTGAGTAACTTTAGAAATAAATCTTTCGACTGGGATATTAAGTTTCCATAGATCAAGGTCAGTAACAAGTTCATAAGAATTTGAATTATTATCCCATTTAAATCCAACTTTAGTATCACTCTGTAAATTGAGGCTAATATCAACTGCTGTAGATTTTCCTCTATACCCTTTTATAAACTTTTCTTCTTGATTAATTGAGTAACCTAAGTTGTTCAAGGCTTTAATTAAAGGATCTACTTCTTTAAGCTGAGTTTTAATAGTACTAAAATGTGACATTAGATTCGTTGTTTAATTGTTTTAAGTTTTCATTTTGGTTGGAGATGAAAGCATCAGATGTTTTATTCTTAACTGTTACTTTTCCGAGAGCGTTTTCAAGATTTTTAGTAGCTTCATTACATGAATTACCAGTGAATCCTTCAACTGTCTCTTCAACTCTTCCGTCTTGATGAATTTTGAATCTCAATGTTTTTTGAGGCATTAAATTCAAGTACTGAGTACTTTTACTTTATATAGAATAACGAAAATATTTTGTTTCAGTTGGTACAAGTTAATTAATTTTAATTTTTATTTTGAATAGTTGATAAATTAATTTTTTAGGTAGCGTTCTGGTAACTAAATCAAGATATTTAATTATAAAAACCTTGCATCCCCATTGAATCCAAAGCAGTTTTTGCTTCTTCCATAACTGATGGTTCTTTATCGAAAAGAGCTATCTTGGTACATTCATCAACGAAACTTTCTTGAAATGTATTGTTCAATTTTTCATACAACCTACACAATGACCAAATGCAATTACTTCTAACCCCTGATTCGTTATCTATCTTTAAACTTATTAAAAGCTGTTCTGCTGCTAATTGAGCATTTTCCAAAGAAACATTTCCAATTTCAGCTAAAGAACTAGATGACCATAACCTGACTGCGGCTACATCATTCTTTAAAGCACTAATTAACGGATTTAGTACAATTTGGTCATCATAATTAGCTAAGCTCCATGCAGTTGCCCTTCTAACATAAGCATTATCATCAGTCTCCAAAAGACTTACAAGTTTCTTAACTGCGCTAGGACATGGATTTCTACCTAAAGCGTATACCGCACTCATTCTCTCAACAGGACAAGGTTGATCAAGCAATGGTAATAAAAGGGGGAAAGATCTTTTATCTCTATATTCACAAAATATTCTTAAACCCTGTATTCTTTCTTCTCTGTTACCTGTAAGCATTTTTAAAGCTTCATTGCACTCTTGAGCTATGTTTAAACCTTTTGAAAATGCATCTTCATCAATCTGTTCTAAAGGATCTATTTCAATCTCTAGAGCCAGTTCTCTTGCTAAAATATCTGGATCAACTGCAATTTCAGCTAGGCTTTCTTTTTTAGGATCATTATTTTTTGTCATTTAAAAAAAACTAAAAATATTAATTCATGGGTGCAGGCGACATCATATCTCCTGGTAACCAAATTCTCGCACTAACTGCAAAGAAGGCAATCCCAAAAAGTACGACGATAGCGAAAGGTAAAAGTTTTGTCTTAATAAAACCCAAAGATTCAAAATTAATTAAATCAATAATAACCTGTTATATATACTTTAAAAAAATTTTCTTTAGATAATATTATTTATTTATCGCATTTTGTCTTAACTGACCACATGCAGCATTTTTATCTAAACCTCTACTTTTTCGCAAGCTTACAGCGATTCCATTATTAGAAAGTCTAGATTGAAATAATTGCAGATTTTTCGAAGATGCTCGTTTAAATTCAACCTCATCAATTTGGTTATACTGAATTAAATTGACGTGACATTGAAACCCTTTTAGCAAATCACTCAATTCATCGGCATGTTCTAATTTGTCATTAACGCCACTTAACATTAAATATTCAAAACTTACCCTCCGGCCAGTATCTTTTACAAATTGCTTGGAATCCTCAATTATATTTTTGATATCATAGTTTTTTGCACTTGGTATTATCATTTCTCTTATTTTTTGATTTGAAGCGTGAAGGCTTATTGCTAATGTAAACTGGCATTTACCCAAAATCTGAAAAGACTTTGATGATAATTTATATATCATCCTTGGTACAGCAACAGTGCTCACAGTTATCTTTCTTTGGCTAATTTGAAAATCCTCATTTATAGATCTAATGGATAGAAGCAAATCATCTATATTCAGTAAGGGTTCACCCATTCCCATAAAAACAATATTTGTCACTTTTCTATTCATTTCATTTTCAATAAATAAAATTTGATCTAATATTTCAGTTGTTTTTAAAGATCTCTTTAAACCCTCCTTCCCAGTTGCACAGAATTTGCAGTCCATTGGACAGCCAACTTGACTAGAAAGACATGCAGTGAGTCTGTTTTCAGTTGGTATGCCAACGCACTCAATACTTTCATTGTCGTTTGTTGAAAGTAATAACTTTAAAGTGCCATCATTAGCTAAATTTTTTTCTTGAAATTTAAGTTCACCTACTTTAAAGCCATCATTTTTTAAATTTTTTCTAAAATCTAAAGGTAAGACATCTATATGATCAATATTTTTCTTTTTATTCTTGTAGTTATATATCCAATTATAAATTTGGCGACCTCTAAAAGCAGCTTGACCATAGTGTAAAGCCACCTTTTCTAAATCTTGAATACTACTGCCAAGAAGATTTTTCAAATTAACCTATGTTTACTATTAAATTATCTTTACCATAACAATAGACCATGTTTTAAAAAGAATTCCGTAAGAATAAGTGCAATAAAGCCAATCATGGCCATTCTTCCATTAAGTCTTTCATTATAAAAATGAAATCCATAACGAGGTAATTTTCTTTTGGGGACAATCTCAGGCTTAATCATCACTTAAAATTTAAAGGATCATTCTACTCAATAAAAGAAATAATAGATAATATTATTCATCTGAAAGGAGACCCTCTTCTTGTAATCCTTCCAATGCAGCAGGATCCGGTAATTGATCTTCAGAAAATTGATTTTCAGCACTGGGTCTCGCAAAGGCAGCAAAATTACTGGAAGAGGGATCTATTCCATGTCTGTTCCTCGTGGTCTCCAAATCTTCATCGCTAGGGTCATCTAGTATAGAAGTAGAGCCTACCACCGTCGATTGTGGCATATCTACTGTATAGTCTGGTCTTAAGTTCTGAGCTCTTCTATATCCACCAGATTCTTCCGCAAGAATATCAGGATGGGGGCCAGCCTCCGAGGCTAATTCCTCTACAAATCCACTAAAGCCAGTTCCTGCAGGTATTAGTCTACCGATAATAACATTTTCTTTTAAACCTCTTAACCAATCAGATTTACCTTCAATTGCAGCTTCAGTAAGAACCCTTGTAGTTTCTTGGAATGAAGCAGCGGAAATAAAGCTATCTGTATTTAGAGAGGCTTTTGTAATACCTAACAAAACAGGAGTAAACTCTGCAGGAGCTCCCCCCGTGATTGCCATAGCTTGATTTGTATCTTCAACTTGCCTTAACTCTATAAGTTCACCTGGCAATAAAGTAGTATCCCCAGCATCTTCTACACGAACTTTACTTGTCATTTGTCTTACAATCACCTCAATATGCTTATCATCAATTGAGACGCCCTGAGACTTATAGACGTTTTGGACTTCATTCACCAAACTTCTTTGTAGCTTTGAAATAGATTCACGAGCTGCATCTATAAGAGGTTTTTGATCTTTTAAATCATTGAAGTAGCATTCTAGTAATTCATGCGGATTGATTGGACCATCAGTTAAAATTTCTCCACCTGTAACTTGTTGACCATCACTAACCATTATATTTTTACCAATTAGAAGTTGATATTCGTTGACTGAATCATCTTTTTCAATAACCGATAAAGAAACTGAATCTTCATCATTACCTTTTTTAATTTGAACAATTCCTGATTTTTTACATAAAACTGCAGAATCTCTGGGTCTCCTAGCCTCTAACAACTCTTCAATACGAGGCAATCCTTGAACAATATCTCCAGTTTTCTGCCTCTCAAAAACAAGTAAAGCTAAACCATCTCCCCTAAGAACTAAATCTCCGTCCTTAACATGTAAAACTGAATCTGGAGAAACCATATAAGGCCTACCAAGTCTTAATGTTACTGAACTACTAGAAATCTCTTCAATTTCTCCACAAGAAGTAGATTTTTCAGATTCACTAATAGGGTCACCATCGACTACACGATCCCCTACTTTGACAACTGCTTTACTACTAATCTTAAGTTTGATTTTATCTTCTTCTCTTTCAACAATTAACCTTCTGATGGGCTCATCCTCAATAACATTTGGCAATTGAACCGATCCATTTTCCTTACAAAGAATTTGAGTAGTAGCTATTACATCACCTGCTTTAACTATTTGATTATTTTTGACTTGCAATTCAGTATGTGTTGAACCATGACTGGAGTCTGACATAGTATCTCTTCTTACGAGAATTGATTCTAATATCACTAAATTTAATCTATTTATTGATGCATCATTTTTATCTTTAATCGACTCGACATCAATTGTCATTTGGGGAGTAGCATCAAAGCTTTCAACGCTTAAATGTGTTCTAAGCAATTCAACTCCATCAACTGATTTTATCAATTCACCATCTTTATAAGTAAGCCTTTGTATAGCTTTTAATCCTAGGTGTGGTCCTTTTTCTTGCTTAACGTGGGCTAACTCTGGTAAGTCTGCTTGATCAGGAATCGCAAATTCTTCTACAGTTCTCAATAATAACCCTCTACATTTAGAAGTTTCTAATTTCTGAACAAATAGAATTTCTTTATTATCAATGCCATCTAAAATCTTTTCACCTGGATTAACTAGATTTCCTTCTTCTGTAAATCTATTCAAAACTTCTTCATCGTCGCACTCATGGAAAGTTCCATTTCTCACAGTTATTTCACGGAGAATATCATTTTTCTGAGTCACAGTAACTATTCCTGATGTTTGACTAAATATATCTTTAACTACTTCTGTTCCTGCTTCAATCCATTTCATATCTTCAGTCATTAGAAGAGATATATCCTTGTTTATTTCATGTGTTTCTTGAGGAATCCAAAGCAATGTTCCCCCTTGACTAACTTCAAAACCATTTTTGGATGATCTTGCTTTTTTAACACTTAATCCCGGTGAATATTTTACTAACCCACCAGTTTTTGTACAGAACCTTTCATCTGTTAAATCTGCTATTATTTCACCATTACTGATTTTATTCCCTGGTGAAACATTCAAACGATATGAGGTTCCATCACTAGATTCCAAATTATATATTTGACCTGAATGTGTAGATTCTTCAATTAATTTAAAATTGCTTAAAGTCATTGAAGTAGTGACAATCTGAACTTCCCTTGAATCTCCTATTGATTCTCTTAATCGAATTTGTCCGCCAAACTCGCTTGCTTGACTTGCTTCTGCTAAAACAGTTCCTTCCTTTACAGACTTACCAGTTGTGATTACTGGTCTTGCATTAGGGGGTAAGTTATAAACATCTCCAGCTAAAACCCACAATCTTCCTAATCTTTGAGCTTTTAAAGTAATATTACCCTGCCTATCTGTAACCTCTTTTGGTTGGATAACCTTGTCATACCTTACTTGACCAGCCAAATCACAGATAACATCTTTGGTTGCTTTTTCAACGCTCTTTTTGACTGCTCCTGCACTAATCTGAGCGACTGTTATGTCAGAATTAATTTCTTCACCATTATCAACAAATAAAAGCGATCCGCTAGAAACCTCAATTTTCTGAGCCTTGTTAGAACTATTTCCTTGAGGAAGTATTTTTAATATAAAATCAACTTCCGCTTGTTTCGCTTCTACACCGTGTGGAGTTCTGTAACCTCTAACCTTTGCTTTAGAACTGAATTCAACTCTTCCAGAAATTTTTGATCTTACTACTCCACTTTCTGCAGTTGATACACCTCCAGTATGAAAAGTTCTCATTGTCAATTGGGTTCCTGGTTCTCCAATAGATTGAGCAGCTATGATGCCTACAGCTTCACCTAAGTCAACTAGATGATTATGAGCCAATGCCCATCCGTAACATCTTCTACAAACTGATCTATTAGCTTCACATGTTAATGGGGATCTTATTTTCACCTTTGCAATAGATGCTGTTTCAATTTTCTCTGACAAGGAAGGATCTATTGCAGTATTTTGAGGAATAATTAAATTATCTTCAGAATCTAAAATATCTTCAGCGGTGAGTCTGCCAAGAAGTCTTGTACCATATTTACCATCTTCAGCTAAAACAACTATTGATCGTTCTGTTCCACAATCTTCTTCCCTAACAATTACATCTTGAGCGACATCAACTAATCTTCGTGTCAAATAACCAGAGTCCGCAGTTCTTAATGCGGTATCAACTAAGCCTTTCCTTGCTCCATATGATGAAATTACATATTCAGTAACGGTAAGTCCCTCTCTGAAATTTGTTCTAATTGGCAAGTCGATTATTTCTCCTTGAGGATTAGCCATCAATCCCCTCATACCAACGAGTTGTCTTACCTGAGACATATTACCTCTTGCTCCTGAATTCGCCATCATCCAAACAGAATTTAGAGGATCATTTTGATTAAAATTATTTTTAACAGCATCAACTAATCTCTCATTAGTTTCGGTCCAAGTATCAATAACTTTTGTGTGTCTCTCAACTTCTGTAATTTCACCAAGTCTATAGCATTCTTCTGTAGCAGATATTTGCTCTTCAGCTTGTCCTATTAAATCTTGTTTGGCTTCTGGAACTTTTAAGTCATCTACTGATATAGAAACAGCAGCTTGAGTAGCATATTTAAATCCCAAGTCCTTTAAGTTATCAGCCATGGCTGCAGTTGTAGCAGTACCATGCGTTTTATAAGCCCAAGAGACTAAATTTTTTATAGCTTTCTTATCAAACACTTTATTCTTGAAAGATGGCGGAGTTTTAGCTAAAGCCGGCATTATCAATGGATTATTCTTTTTTGAGTTTTTTGTAGTTTTGCGTACTCTTGATGTTTTTTTAGTTTTGGATGATGTCATGATTTTTAGATGAATGAAAAATAGGTTTAAAGATTAGGTTTTAGATACAGAATCAATGATGGTATAGTTCATCACTACTCTCCCAACTGTTGTGAGAACAAATCTACTTATTAAGTTATTCTGAGAGTCAAATCTGTCTCTTCTCAAATTCCATCTTTCTAGTCTTGAGCCATCTTCTAACTCTTCAGTTTTTTGAGGGCTTCTCATTTCATCTTCATCCTCAACTTCGCCATTAAATCTAACCCATACCCACTCATGTAAGCTGAGTCTTTTATCTTCGAAAGCAAAAATAACATCTTCTAATGAAGCAAAAGTAGTCTTATTATCTCCAAAATCCGGTTTTTGGTAATTAGGCTGCAAAGCAGTTAGATAATAAGATCCCAAAACCATATCTTGAGATGGAGTAACAATTGGTTCACCAGTCGCAGGAGAAAGAATATTATTACTTGCCAACATAAGCATTCTTGCTTCAGTCTGAGCCTCTAAAGCTAAAGGGACATGAACTGCCATTTGATCTCCATCGAAATCAGCATTAAATGCTGGACAAACTAAAGGATGAAGTTGAATTGCTCTACCTCCAACTAATTTTGGTTCGAAAGCTTGTATTCCTAACCTATGAAGCGTAGGTGCTCTATTTAAAAGAATTGGATGACCTTCAATTACTTCCTGAAGTACCTGCATAACTTCATCATCAGCTTTTTGTATTAATTTTTTTGCAGCTTTAATATTATTTACAATATTTTGACGAATTAATCTATGAATTACAAAAGGTTGAAAGAGCTCAATCGCCATTTCCTTTGGAAGACCACATTCATGCATTTTTAATTTGGGGCCCACAACAATTACAGATCTTCCTGAATAGTCAACACGCTTGCCGAGAAGATTCTGTCTGAATCTTCCTTGCTTTCCTTCAATGATGTCGCTAAGAGACTTAAGAGCTCTATTGTTTGCCCCAACAACAGTCCTTCCCCTTCTTCCATTATCTATAAGAGCATCAACTGCCTCCTGAAGCATTCTTTTTTCATTTCTTACAATAATTTCAGGAGCTAAAATTTCTTGAAGCCTAGCTAGTCTATTATTTCTATTTATAACTCTTCTATATAGATCATTTAAATCTGACGTTGCGAATCTTCCTCCATCAAGTTGAACCATAGGTCTAAGATCTGGAGGGATAACGGGAATTGCATCTAATACCATCCATTCTGGTTTTGCATTAGTTGCAATAAAATTATCAATGACTCTTATCCTTTTTATCAATTTTGCTCTTTTTTGCCCCTTACTACTAGAAATTTCTTCTCTGAGCTCTTCAGCGACTTGATTTAAATCAAGGTCTTCAAGTAATTGTTTGAGGGCCTCAGCACCTATACCTACAAAAGGCTCATTTTCAATTGTTGAATCTTCAGCATAGATTTCATCTTCAATTTCGAGCCATTCATCCTCAGTAAGTAACTGTTTATATTTGAGATCTTTATGATCGCCGGGATCTAAGACAACATAACAATTAAAATAGACTATTTGTTCTACATCTCTAAGCGGAATGTCCAAAAGAATTGCAACATAACTAGGAATTCCTTTTAAATACCAAACATGGGAAACTGGCGCAGCAAGTTTTATGTAGCCCATCCTATGTCTTCTAACTCTACTTTCAGTTACCTCAACACCACATCTCTCACAAACAATCCCTCTATGTCTAACTCTTTTATACTTGCCACAATGGCATTCCCAATCTTTAGAGGGTCCAAAAATCTTTTCACAAAACAATCCATCCATTTCTGGTTTAAGTGTCCTGTAATTGATAGTTTCAGGTTTCGTAACTTCACCTACCACTTGTCCATTAGGTAATGTCCTCTGTCCCCAATCCATTATTCTTTGTGGAGAAGCTATAGAAATTTTGACGTAGTCAAAGTGATTTTCAGTTCTTAGGTTGCTGTTTGTCATTTTCAAAAAATTTAAAATTAAAAGTTTTTAATTGAATATTTAATCTTCTTCATATTCAGAGGTTCCTAGTGATTCATAGGTAGGCCTAGAGGGAGTATTTCTTCTCGGGTTTATATCTTGCATTAAATCCACCTCTTTGCCTTCATCTGTATAAACCCCAATATCTAGACCTAAAGATTGTAATTCTCTCATAAGAACTTTAAATGACTCAGGAGTACCAGGCCTGGGGATTGGTTTACCTTTCACAATTGCATTTAGAGCCTCATTTCTTCCTTGCATATCATCAGATTTAACTGTTAATAGTTCTTGAAGGGTATATGCAGCTCCATAAGCTTCAAGAGCCCAAACTTCCATTTCACCAAGTCTTTGTCCACCTTGTTGGGCTTTACCACCTAATGGCTGTTGGGTAACCAAAGAATAAGGACCAGTTGATCTTGCATGAATTTTGTCATCAACTAAATGTACTAATTTAAGAAAATGGGAATATCCAACAGCTACTGGCTGATCAAAGGGTTCTCCTGTTCTACCATCCTTGAGTAGTAATTTTCCTGGATCTTCAGGATTATAAACCCATGCTTTACCTGGCTGTTTTGAAGCCTCTTCTAAAAATGCTTGAACAGTCTGATGTGATTTTTCCGCACCATACATTTCATCAAAAGGAACAACTTTAACTCTGCAATTTAAGTTGGAGGCTGCCCACCCCATCAATAATTCAAAAACTTGACCAACATTCATCCTACTTGGAACACCTAGAGGATTAAGAACTATATCTACAGGAGTTCCATCGGGCAAATAAGGCATATCTTCTCTAGGTAAGATTCTGCTAATAATCCCTTTATTACCATGCCTTCCAGCCATTTTATCCCCTACTTGGATTTTTCTTCTCTGAGCGACATAAACTCGAACAACCATATTAGCTCCTGGAGGTAACTCATCCCCTTGTTCTCTGGTGTAAATACGAACATCCAAAACCCTTCCCTTTTCAGTCTTAGGAACCCTCAGGGAATTATCTCTTACGTCTCTAGCCTTTTCACCAAAAATAGCTCTTAAAAGTTTTTCTTCTGGTGGTTGATCCGATTCACCTTTTGGAGTAACTTTTCCTACAAGAATATCTCCGCTCTCAACAAAAGCACCAATCCTAATTATTCCCATTTCATCAAGATTATTCAGGCTTTCTTCAGAGATATTAGGAATCTCTCTTGTGATTTCTTCAGGTCCTAACTTTGTTTGCCTTGCCTCAATTTCATACTTTTCAATATGTACAGATGTATATAAATCATCAGTTACCATCCTCTCGCTGACAAGAATTGCATCTTCATAGTTGTACCCCTCCCATGGCATATATGCAATTAATACATTTTGACCTAATGCTATTTCCCCTCCTTCGCATGCGGATCCATCAGCTAATACCTGACCAGAAATGACTTGATCTCCAATTTTAACTATGGGTCTTTGATTTAAACAAGTATCTTGATTTGATCTTTGATATTTTTGTAGATAATGAAAATGCTCATTACCATCATCATCCTTAACAACAATCTCATTAGCGTCTACATAAGACACAGTTCCATTAACTTTTGTTATTGGGACCATTCCCGAGTCTCTAGCAACCTGTGATTCTAAACCTGTACCTACTAAAGGACGCTCTGGCCTGAGTAATGGAACTGCTTGGCGTTGCATATTTGATCCCATTAAAGCTCTATTTGCATCATCATGTTCCAAAAATGGAATTAGCGAAGTCGCAACTGAAATTACTTGAACAGGAGAAAGCTGTACATAATCAACTTGATGAGGAGGTACTTTCTCAAAATCTTGCCTGTATCTTACTGGTATTAAATTGGCAATTATATTTCCATCCTTATCAGTTGCCACATCTCCAGGAGCGACCCTGCACTCGTCTTCTAAATCAGCAGAAAGATAGACAGGATTACCTTCTTTGTTTACTTTACCATTTTTAACTTCCCAAAATGGGGTTTCAATAAATCCATACTCATTTACTCTTGCATGAGTAGCTAGAGAATTAATAAGTCCTGCATTTGGACCTTCAGGAGTCTCAATAGGACATAGTCTTCCATAATGGGATGGATGTATATCTCTTACCGCAAAACCTGCTCTTTCTCTCGTTAAACCACCAGGTCCTAAAGCAGATATTCTTCTCTTATGTGTTAATTCAGCCAGAGGATTAGTTTGATCCATAAATTGACTTAATTGACTGGAGCCAAAAAACTCCTTAATCGCAGCAACCAAAGGTTTAGGATTGACCAATTGAGCAGGAGTAAGAGAATCTGTTTCTCCAACTGTCATTCTTTCCTTAATAATCCTCTCTAAACGGTTCAATCCAACCCTTACTTGATTTTGAAGAAGTTCTCCTACAGATCTAACCCTTCTATTACCAAGATGGTCAATATCATCCAAACTCGCACCACCAATATCCAATTCTAGGTTAATTAGATAATCAATTGTCGAAAGGACATCCTCGTGAGTAAGTGTTCTCACTTCATCTGGGACGGTAAGTCTTAATTTTTTATTTATTTTATATCTACCAACTCGGCCTAAATCATATCTTTTGGGATCAAAAAATCTACTATGTAATAGCTGTTGTCCTCCAGAAACAGAAGGTGGTTCCCCAGGACGAAGTTTCTTGTATAGCTCCAATAAGGCTTGATCTTCTGAATTAATGCCCTCGTCATTTGCTGAATCAATAGAGTTTTGATAAAACTCAGGATGCCTAAGTTTATCTATCACATCATTATCAGAAAGACCCATCGCACGCATGAGAACATGAGCATTTATTTTTCTAGTTTTATCAACTCTTACGTAAAGTAAATTATTTTTATCGGTCTCAAATTTTAACCATGCACCTCTATTAGGAATAACGCTTGCATTGTAAGTTCTTCTACCATTTTTATCTTGTTCATCTTTGAAATATACACCAGGACTTCGAACAATTTGATTAACAATAACTCTTTCTGCACCATTAATTATGAAAGTTCCCCTTTCAGTCATTAATGGTAATTCCCCAATAAATACTTCTTGTTCTTTAATTTCTCCAGTCTCTTTATTGATTAATCTGCAAGTCACATACATTTGAGAGGCAAATGTTGCATCTCTTCTTTTTGCCTCCTCAACATCGTGCCTTGGTCTTTTTAACCTATATTCATTACCAATGAAATGTAACTCTAATTTACTTGTGTAATCAGAAATTGGAGAAAAGTTTTGCAGTTCCTCTATTAACCCTTTTTCCAAAAACCATTTAAAGCTTGCTCTTTGTACTTCAACTAAATCTGGTAGATAAGTAGCTGTTTTTGCTACCTGTAAAGCGCTACTGCTCATCCAAGAAACCTAAGATTATGTGAGATTTACTATTTACTTTAAATCTAATCAACTTTTAATTTTGTAACTTTTCTTTTAATGAGAAATCAATAATTAAGTTTCGATTTCAACAAAAAATCAACTTTATAAAAAAACTTTAAAATTGAATTTAATGGCCTCAAAACCATTGCAAAAGGAAGTTAAAACAAAAAAATTGAGAAAATTTGCAGTAATTCCTTATCTTAGCAGCTTCTATGTCAACTTAACAAGTCAAATTTAAACAAATCTTTAGCATTCTGAGATGACTCATTAGCAATTGTAATTAAATTGGTTGACCTTAAATCCGCCAAAAAATTAGCAACATTTTCAACAAAAGCAGGTTCATTTCTTTTACCTCTGTGAGGAACTGGAGCTAAAAAGGGTGAATCGGTCTCAATTAAGTATTTATCCTTAGGGACTAATTTGGCACACTCATGAATTTCATATGCTTTTGGGAAAGTTACTATTCCACTAAAACTTATATAAAAACCAAGGTCCAAGAATTGCTTCATCTCTTTTGTGTTTCCTGTCCAACAATGAAGTACACCTTTAGGGCATTTACCTTTTTTAGAAAGGTCATTGCATATCTCAATCATTTCATTTGCAGCATCTCTGCAATGGATAATAACGGGTAATTCAAGTTCAAAAGCTAACTCCATCTGTGGAATAAGAGCATCAATTTGCTGAGTTTTATTTTGATTTTTAAAAAAATCTAGGCCTAATTCCCCAATAGCTACAACTCTTTTGTCTTCTTGAGCTGACCTTCGTAAAAGAGATTTAGAATTTAGTTCCCATTTTCTCGCTTCTAAAGGATGCAAACCTACCGAATAATAAATTTCATTAAATTTATGGGATATTGTTTTTAACTTAGGAATCTCTTTTAATTCACAACAAGCATGAACTAATTTTTTTACGCCTCTGGAACGCAGTCTTAGAACAACTTCTTCAAGATCTTTCTCAAAATTTTCAAATATTAAATGACAATGCGAATCTATGAGTTGAATATCGCTCATAATTATTAATCCTCGGCTTTTTTACTTTGCGGTGAGAACAGATTTTACAAAATTGTTAATTTTTGATTTTTTATTTGCTCCATTGTTCTTGTGTAGAACATTTTTTTTAACTGCCTTATCAATCAAACTGAAAGCTTTACTTAGACTTGAAATTACTAAATTTTTATTATCCTCATTAGGTTCTTTTTTATATTTTGCGCAATTTTCTAAAGTTTTTTTAGTCAAAGTTTTAACTGTAGATTTGTATGATTTATTGATTAAACGATTTCTTTCCGCAATTTGTATTCTCTTTTTTGCTGATTTGTTATTGGCCACAGATGGTTTATAAATTAGAAGATTTCTATCATAACAAATAAATCTACTACTAATCAATAATATATACTTTAGAAAGCTTGTTAAATTTGCTAGAGCCTTTAAATCTGAAAAATTAAGAATATGAGGATCATAAATAATAAAAACGATGCTATCCAGGAATTAAAAAGGATTTCGAATCGAACTAATTCAGAAAATAACAATAAGACAAATGCAATTGTCGAAGAAATTTTGCAAGACGTAAAAACTTATGGCGATATAGCTGTAGAGAAATATACAAAAAAATTTGATGGGTTCAACCCTAATCCTATGCAAGTTGGCGTTGATGATTTAAAGGATGCTTGGGATGAAATTGATGACAATTTAAAGCTATCACTAGAAGTAGCCTACAAAAGAATTAAAAAATTCCATGAAAAAGAAATTCCATCTTCCTTCATTATTAAAGGTGAACATGGTGATGTAGTTCAAAGGAAATGGAGACCAGTTAAAAATGCAGGAATTTATATCCCTGGAGGTAGAGCTGCTTATCCAAGTACTGTATTAATGAATGCTATACCTGCAACAGTCGCGGGAGTGGAAGAAATAATAATGGTATCTCCGGGGAATACAGAAGGGAAAATAAACAAAACTGTTCTAGCTGCAGCTCACTTATCGGGAATCAATAAAGTTTTTAGAATTGGAGGAGCTCAGGCAATTGGTGCTTTAGCATTTGGCACAAAACAAATCAGTAAAGTTGATGTTATTTCAGGTCCAGGAAATATCTATGTAACTACTGCTAAAAAACAAATATATGGTTCTACTGGAATTGATTCCTTAGCTGGTCCAAGTGAAATTTTAATTATTGCAGATGAAACAGCTGAAAGCGCACATATAGTATCTGATTTATTAGCACAAGCAGAACATGATCCATATGCTTCATCAATACTTCTTACTACGTCAAAGAACCAAGCAAAAGACGTTTCAGAAGGTCTTTATAAAAAAATAAATGATCATCCAAGAAAAGAAATTTGCATGCAATCAATAAAAAATTGGGGATTAATTGTTATTTGCGAAAATCATGAAACATGTATTGATCTTAGTAATAACTTCGCTCCAGAGCACCTAGAAATTTTAGCTGCTAATCCAAAAAAGATTCTTGAAGGAATTGAGAATGCTGGAGCAATATTTTTAGGGAAATGGACACCGGAAGCAGTTGGAGACTATCTAGCCGGGCCGAACCATACTTTACCAACATCAGGAAATTCAAGATTTAGCGGTTCTTTAGGAGTTGAAACTTTTATGAAAAACACTTCAATAATAGAGTTTAGTGAAGAAAGTTTAAAAGTTAACAGTCCTGATATTATTAATCTTGCTAAAAGTGAAGGTTTACATAGTCACGCTAACTCAGTACAAATAAGATTTGAAAATTAGTCAACTTTTGAGGGAGAGTAAACAACTGGAATATTGTTTTCAATTTTACCAACCAATACTTTATCTGTGAGATCAACAAATAGTCCGTTTTCTAATACTCCTGGAATATTATTAATCTCCATTTCAACTTTCTTGGGATTCTTTATACCATCATTAAAAGATACATCTAAAATAAGATTACCCTGGTCAGTAACAATTGGACCAGCTTTCTTAGTAGCCATTCTTAAAGTAGAACTGCCACTCATTTCTGAAATAACATCCTGAACTTGTTTCCAAGCATTTGGAAGGACCTCTACAGGTAAAGGGAAAGATTGATTTAAATTTTTTACGAGTTTAGTTTCGTCAACAACTATCAACAATTCACTAGCTTTAGATGCCACTAACTTTTCTCTAACATGACATGCTCCTCCTCCTTTTATTAATTGAAAGCCTGGATCAACTTCATCTGCTCCATCAATAGCTAAATCAATTTTAGAAACAGAAGCCAAGTCGATAAGGGGGATATCAAGTTGGAGCGCAAGAACTTCTGATTGAAATGAAGTTGCAACACCTCTTATATTTTGCAGTTTTCCAGAACGAATTTCAGAAGCGAGGCTCTTTATCATTAGCGCGGCTGTAGATCCAGATCCTAATCCGAGAATCATGTCACTCTTTACTTCCTTAATTGCTGCATCAGCAACTATTTGTTTCATTTGAGTTTGTGAATCCAAAATCTATTTTTTCTAAGGTTATAGATTATTTAATTTCAATGGGTGATTTATGTCAAACCAGGAAGCGGTTCGGGTTTGATATTTATTTGTATCTCTTTATTATCTCTTAAAACATTTAAGAGGAATACTTTGCCTATCTGAGCTTTTTCTACTTCATCTAACAAAGCTTTAGGCTCTTTAATAGAAATATTCTCAGCGGCTATTACTAAATCCCCTCTTCTTAAACCAGCTTTTTCAGCTGGACTATTAGGTATTACAGATTGAATGAGGGCTCCATTTCTTTCAGGTAATTGGACTAGTGAATTAGGGTCTTTATTGTGTTCTTTAGCAATTCTAGGATTCAAAGAAATCAATTGTACGCCTAAATAGGGATGAATAACTTCACCTTTTTGAAGAAGCTGATCCGAAACATGTTTAGCTAGATTAATAGGTATTGCAAATCCTAAACCAGCTCCAGGACCACTCCTTACTAATGTATTAATTCCTATTACTTCACCATTAGAATTAATAAGTGGTCCGCCAGAATTTCCTGGATTTATTGCCGCATCAGTCTGAATAAGATCAAGCCTTTTATCTGAAAACCCTAGGCTATTAATATCCCTATGTAGGCTACTTACAATCCCTAAAGTAACTGTTTTTTCTAGACCATATGGAGTACCTAAAGCAATTGCCCAATCTCCAACTTCAAGATCTTCAGAATTTCCAAGCGGAGCAAAAGTAGAATGGGTAGATTCCTTAATTCTAACTAAAGCAAGGTCAGTAACTGCATCTGTTCCCAAAACTTGGCCATCACAAATAGTTCCATCTGCCAAAGTTACTGAAACTTCATCAACTCTCTCTACAACATGAGCATTTGTAAGTACCAAACCATTCTCATCAATAATTACTCCAGAACCTTGACCTCTCTCTCTTTCAGGGGTAATCCCCTGTTCCCCAAGTAAGTCCCTCAATAAAGGATCAAGCAAAGTAGGATCAAATTGTTGTCTCTCCACTAATCTTTCAGTATCAATTTTTACAACTGCAGGACCAACATTTTTTACTGCAGATGATACAAAATTGTGACTTTCAGAAGAGGTCAAAGCTAGAACTTCTACTTTCTGAGAAAAATTTGCAAAACAAAAACAAACAATAATGAATATTTGGATTAAATTAATAAATTTAATCTTAAAATTCTTCATTGCGTTTAGTAGTTTTTGATTTATTTGGTAAATCTAATTGAAGAAATAATTTATTGTTGTTTTTTTGTTTACATCCATAAAATACATATTTTTGAATTTTCTATAGAAAAAACTTTTTTTTATGTGAAAATTATTTTAAATCAGGGTTTAAAAATTAAATTTGAATCAAGAAAACAAAAATAAGCTAGAAAACTTATTAAAAAAAGTTGCCTATGTGCGGGATTTTGAAATCTGTAGTTTAAATATACAAACTAATCAAAATCCCATAATTTTAAAAATTATCATAAAAAAAACTAATGGTGATGATATTACCGTTGATGATTGTGCACTATTTAATACCCCAGCCTCTGAAGAAATAGAAAATTCAAATCTTTTAAATTGTTCATATGTCTTAGAAATTAGTAGTCAAGGGGTCAGTGATGAATTAACCTCAGAGAGAGACTTCAAAACTTTTAAGGGTTTTCCAGTTAATGTTGAGTTAAACCAGAAGAATTCAAAACTAAAATTTCTGAATGGTTTACTTTATGAAAAGTCTAAAGATTATTTAGCCATTAACATTAAAGGTAATATAAAAAAAATCCCCTTTGATGAAGTACTAAAGATTAGTCTTTGTACAATTAAAGATTAATTATTTTCAACCATTATCCAATTTACCCATCATAGATGGCATTAGTTATTCTCCCAGGTTTAAACAATCTTATTGAAGATATTAGCGAGGAAAAAAAGTTACCTCCAAATATCGTGGAAATTGCACTACGCGAAGCTTTATTAAAAGGATACGAAAAATATAGAAAAACTTTTTACATTGGAGTTAATGAAGATCCATTTGATGAAGATTATTTTAGTAACTTTGATGTTGGTCTAGATCTCGATGAAGAAGGTTATAGGATACTTTCTAGTAAAATAATTGTTGATAACGTTGAAAGCGAAGATCATCAAATATCTTTAGTGGAAGTTAAACAAGTAGCTGATGATGCTCAAATAGGTGACACGGTAGTTTTAGACGTTACCCCAGAAAAAGAGGATTTTGGGCGAATGGCTGCTGCAACGACAAAGCAAGTTTTAGCCCAAAAATTGAGAGATCAACAAAGAAAAATGATCCAGGAAGAATTTGCAGATTTGGAAGATCCCGTTTTAACGGCAAGAGTTATAAGATTCGAAAGACAATCAGTCATAATGGGAGTTAGTTCGGGTATTGGTAGACCTGAAGTAGAGGCTGAACTTCCCAAGAGAGATCAATTACCAAATGATAATTACAGAGCAAATGCAACTTTCAAAGTATTTTTGAAAGAAGTTAGCGAAATAGCAAGAAAAGGACCACAACTTTTCGTAAGTAGAGCAAATGCTGGTTTAGTGGTTTATTTATTTGAAAATGAAGTGCCAGAAATTCAAGAAGGTACAGTTAAAATTGTTGCTGTTTCAAGAGAAGCAAACCCTCCTTCAAGAGCTGTTGGGCCAAGAACAAAAGTCGCCGTTGATAGTGTCGAAGAAGAAGTCGACCCTGTGGGTGCGTGTATTGGAGCTAGAGGAGCAAGAATTCAACAAGTAGTGAATGAATTAAGAGGAGAAAAAATTGATGTTATTAAATGGTCATCTAATCCAATACAATACATACTCAACTCTTTAAGTCCTGCGAAAGTAGATCAAGTAAGATTAGTTGACCCAGAAGGGCAACATGCGCATGTATTAGTTCCTCCTGATCAATTGAGTCTTGCGATTGGTAGAGAAGGTCAAAATGTAAGACTCGCCGCAAGATTAACTGGCTGGAAGATTGATGTTAAAAACTCACATGAATATGATCAGGAAGCAGAAGATGCTGCAGTCTCTGAATTAATCATTCAAAGAGAAGAGGAAGAAAACCTCCAGCGGGAAGCTGAGTTAAGAGTAGAGGCTGAACAAGCTGAGCGTGCTGCAGAAGATGCAAGATTGAGAGAGCTTTATCCCCTTCCCGAGGATGATCAAGAATACGGGGAAGAACAATATGAAGAAGAAACATTCTCAGATAATGAACAATTGGAGACTGTTCAAGATAGTGAAATATCCTCCAAAGAGGAGAAAAAACGGTGATACAACAAACCCCTGTTATGCGTATATGCATTTCATGTAGAAAAACATATGACAGGAAAGATCTTTTTAAGATTACCAAAGATCATAAGCAAGGGATTATGATTCAAAAGGGAACAGGGCGATCAGCTTACATTTGCAAGTCAAATAAATGTTACTCAGATTCCAAGATAAAAAAAAAGCTTCAAAAAGCTTTGAAAACTTCTTTAGAACCTGAATTTATTGAAATTTTTGAAAAAGAAATTACAAGCTACAATAACAATCCCAATAAGGGAATATAATTAAATTAAATCCTCTTTAATTTCACAAAGAGTACAAATCAGATTAAATGACTATCAGCGATAAAATCAGAATTTATGAACTTTCCAGAGATTTAAATCTGGAAAATAAAGATATATTGGATGCCGCTCAAAAACTATCAATCTCAGTAAAAAGCCATAGCAGTTCTATTAGTGCAGAGGACGCAAAAAAAATACAAAATCTTATTAATAAAAAGAATTCAGATAAAAAAATACTTGCCATTAATAAACCTTCAATTAAGAAAGATAATCACAAACAGAATAAAGATGATAAATCTCCTATCATCTCCTCCTTAAAAGGAAAACCTCTCAAAGAGAATTCAAACAAAAAGCCATTATTGATAAAACCTCTTAATAAACCTGAGAGTATAAAAATAATTTCAAATCAACCTAAAAATCCCAATATTGCTAAATCTTCACAATCTCAAGCTAATCTCACAAATAAAAATATTAATATTAAACCTTCACAAAATTTCAAACAAGATAAAAAAACTTTCCTTAATAACATTAACCCACCTATCAAAAGTCCATCAAAACCTCCTATTCAATTAATTGCCAAGCCAAAAAATATAAATAGCAATGTTAAATCTAATGAAACATCCAAAAATACTTACAATAAAGGGGTTGGAGAGCAACTATCAAACAAACCTGATCAAAATACGAACAAACCTAAAACAAACATTTTAAATAATAGAAGTAACACCCCTGAGCTAGTAGGAGCTCCGATAAGAAGAAATGATTCTAATAAGCAAAATAATAATAAGCAGAATAATTCTTTTAAACAAACTGTCTCAAACATACCTAGTATACCCAATAGGCCTGGATTAAGAAACAAACCATCAGATCAAGCTAGACCTGGTTCTCCCAATAGAACTAATATGCCCAATAGGCCTGGTTCTCCCAATAGGTCTGGTATGCCCAATAGACCTGGTTCTCCCAATAGAACTGGTTCTCCCAATAGACCTGGATTAAGAAACAAACCATCAGATCAAGGCAGACCTGGTTCGTTCAATAGACAAGTTAATCAGAATAGACCTGGTTCTCCCAATAGACCTGGCTCTCCCAATAGACCCGGTTCTCCCAATAGAACTGGTATGCCCAATAGGCCTGATTCTAAATTCAATGGCCAAAGGTCATCTGGGATTAGAAAACCAGTATCACCTAATGAACTTTTGCAACTTCAAAAAACTAATAAATCTGAGAAAGAGAAACTAGTTACAAATAATAACGAAAAACAAAATATTGAATTACAAAAACATAAGGCGAAAGCACCTAATGTCCGTCCCAATGCCGCCCCAAGTTCTAAAAAACCGCCTCATAGATCATTTTCAAATAGTTCAAAAAAACCAGGAAAGACTGATTGGGATGATAGTGCAAAACTAGAAGCATTAAGAAATAAAAATCCTCAAAAACAAAGGCAAAAGGTTCATATTATAGGTGATAACGATGACTCATTAACATCTGAAACAAGTGGATACTCAGGGGAAAAATTTTCAATATTATCAGCCAGTTTGGCGCGTCCCAAAAAAGAAAAGTCTGATGAACCTAAAGCTCAAAAATCTATAAAACAATTCAAGAAGAAGAAAAAAGAAACCACAAGGCAAAGACAAAAGAGAAGAGCGATGGAACTTAAGGCTGCCAAAGAGGCCAAACAAGTGAGACCTGAAATGATAATAGTTCCCGAGGATAATTTAACAGTTCAAGAATTAGCCGATAAATTAAGTCTTGAAAGTTCTGAAATAATTAAATCTCTTTTCTTTAAAGGAATCACAGCAACAGTAACTCAATCTCTTGACTTAGCAACTATCGAAACGGTAGCGGAAGAATTTGGAGTACCTGTTTTACAAGATGACATCCAAGAAGCTGCAGAGAAAACAGTGGATATGATTGAATCTGATGATATCAATAATCTAATAAAAAGGCCGCCTGTCATTACTGTAATGGGTCATGTAGATCATGGCAAAACAAGTCTTCTAGACTCTATAAGAGAATCAAGAGTAGCATCAGGAGAAGCAGGGGGGATAACTCAACATATAGGAGCTTATCAAGTAGAATTTGAACATGAATCTATAAAGAAAAAGTTAACTTTTCTTGATACTCCTGGCCATGAAGCCTTTACGGCAATGAGAGCAAGGGGTACAAAAGTTACCGATGTAGCTGTTCTTGTAGTAGCTGCGGATGATGGCTGTAGACCCCAAACACTTGAAGCAATCAGTCATGCAAGAGCCGCAAAAGTCCCAATTGTTGTTGCAATAAATAAAATTGATAAAGAAGGGGCATCTCCAGAAAGAGTCAAGCAGGAACTTTCAGAAAAAGATTTAATTGCTGAAGATTGGGGGGGAGACACAGTAATGGTTCCCGTAAGTGCAATCAAAAAACAAAATATTGATAAATTGCTTGAAATGATTTTACTAGTTTCAGAAGTTGAAGACCTACAAGCTAACCCTGACAGATCAGCTAAAGGTACAGTTATTGAAGCCCATCTGGATAAAGCTAAAGGTCCTGTAGCCACTTTATTAGTACAAAACGGCACCTTAAAGTCTGGAGATGTTTTAGCTGCAGGTTCAGTCCTTGGAAAAATTAGAGCGATGGTGGATGAACATGGTAACAGAATTAAAGAAGCAGGACCATCATTTCCGGTGGAAGCACTTGGATTCAGTGAAGTGCCAACAGCAGGCGATGAATTTGAAGTCTACGCTGATGAAAAAACTGCTCGAGCCATTGTCGGAGATAGAGCTACAGATGCTAGAGCCACAAAATTAGCTCAACAAATGGCCTCAAGGAGAGTTAGCTTATCTTCTTTATCAACTCAAGCAAATGATGGAGAATTAAAAGAGTTAAACTTAATTCTAAAGGCAGACGTTCAAGGTAGTGTTGAAGCGATATTGGGATCACTAGAACAATTACCAAAAAATGAAGTTCAAGTTCGAGTTCTACTCTCTGCTCCTGGAGAAATTACTGAGACAGATATAGATCTCGCAGCTGCATCAGGGTCTGTAATCATTGGGTTTAACACATCATTGGCATCCGGAGCAAAGAGAGCTGCTGATGCCAATGATGTTGACATAAGAGAATATGAAGTAATTTATAAACTTTTAGAAGATATTCAGTTAGCTATGGAAGGTTTACTTGAACCAGATCTTGTAGAAGAATCATTAGGTCAAGCCGAAGTTCGAGCAACCTTCGCAGTAGGTAAAGGAGCTATAGCAGGCTGTTATATACAAACTGGTAAATTACAACGGAATTGTTCTCTTAGAGTTATTAGATCAGATAAAGTTATTTTTGAGGGTAATTTAGACTCTTTAAAAAGGGTTAAAGATGATGTAAAAGAGGTAAATACGGGATTTGAATGTGGAGTTGGCTGCGATAAATTCTCTTCATGGATTGAAGGAGACATAATCGAAGCATTCAAATTTGTCACTAAAAAGAGATCTTTGACACAATAATTAAATATCTAAATTATTAATCTTTATTTTTATCAAGAAATAATAAAGAAGGAAATATTACACAAGCACCCAATTGAATGAGGAGGTTATTTTGCTGTAACTCAGTTCCACTTACAATTTTGGAAATCATTATAAAAAGTCCCAAAAATGCAGAACCACTAAAAGCTATCCACAATATTCTTCTTAATCCCTTGAAAGGGGATTGGGTTTCCTTTAATAGTTTCTTTTTTAATTCAGGATCTATTTTTGACATTAATACTTTCAATTATTAACTTAAGTCTATAAGAAAATATTAATATTTTAGTTTTGCCGATGTAGCTCAGCGGTAGAGCAACTGTCTCGTAAACAGTAGGTCATTGGTTCAATTCCAATTATCGGCATTTTAAAAGCAAATTGAAAACAAAAAATGATTAATAGAATTCTAAAATTTAAAAATCTTTATAAGCTATTAATTTTTTTTCCTTTAATATTTTATTTTGGCAAGAGGAGTTATATTGCTTTTGATGAAGGATTTTATGCACTACAAGCTAGATGGATATTGGATAAAGGTAACTGGACAATTCCTCTTTGGTGGGATGAATATATTTTGGATAGAACAATAGGATTACAGTTTTTAATAGCAAAGTCACAAGAAATATTTGGAAGAAATACGTTTGCTGCATATCTTCCAACAACAATCGCCGCAATATTAATGCTATTCGTTACTTACAAATTCCATGAAGAATTATTTAATAAAAAATATGCAATCTTATCTCCTTTAATACTTGCTACTACATATCTTTGGTTTGACTACTCACACTTAGCCACACAAGATATCGTTTATTCATGTTTAGTTACAGTTGGAGTATTTTCTTTAGTAAAAATAAAAAATAAAGATAACAAATTTTATATTCTTCTTTTTGGAATTTGGATTGGTTTGTCTTTTATGATGAAAACTTTTCTAGTATTCGTACCATTATTATCACTATTACCATATTTATTTATAAAAAAGAATATTTTACTAAACAAATATTTTTGGCTTGGACTACTCATTGGATTTGTTCCTTTTTTATATTGGGCATTATCTATTAACCTTTATTTAGAGAAAAACATTATTTTTTACTTAATTGAAAAATTTACCATACTATCTAATAAAAATACTTTTACTAATCCTTTCTACTATTATCTTTGGAATATTCCCGCAACATATCTACCATGGAGTATTTTTGCAATTATTGGCACATTTTTAAATTTATATGAAAGTAAAGAGAAGAAATATTTACTTTCCATTTTCCCATTACTTTTAATAGGAATTCTTAGTATTTTTTCTACGAAAACTCCTTACTACACTCTACAAATTTCATCTATTCTTGCACTTAATACCTATGAAGGGATAGTGTATTTATTTAACTCTAAAAGATTTAAAAGTATTTTTATATTTATCACTTCAAAAATTGTTCCTTTATTTATAATCTCTATCACTTTCACATATTATTTTTTATTTAAGAATATAATTAATTTTAACTTTAAGGAAAATACATTTTTAATTATTGGCTTATTATTTTTTGGGATATCTTGGTCATTTATAAAACATAAAAACTCATTCCAAGAAATATTAATAACATTAATAATTGGTCCTTATTTGATGACTTCATTTCTGTTACAGTCTGGATTATTTACCGATAGATCTAGAGAAATAAGAGAAGAAATGGAATACGTAGCATCTCTTGATTTCTTAAAAAATAAAGAAATAAAGGTGGATAAAAGTGGAATAAAAAATTCTAGATCTCAATCGAAAATCATAAGAATTTCGTTATTAACTCCAAAACTAGGTGAAGGTTTAAAAAGTATAGATCAGTTAAAGAAGTCTGAATTGGCATGGTCAACTGAATTCAAAGAAAGAAATAATAATAATTCTTATGAAGTTATATATGAAAACCATATTTTAAATCCTTGGAAATTAATAAAAAAAAAATAAATAATCCCTATATACTAAAGTGGCTTGATAAAACCTTATAAAGTAATGAAATCTGTTAATAGTTGGAATTTAACAAATAATAAACTGCATCAATTATTCAAAGACAATAACAAATTTATTTCAGTTAAAGTAAGGGGTAATACTTGGGAGCCAATTACAAGATGGCTAAGATTAGATTCAAGAGTTTTTAGAGAAACCACTACCAAAGCAAGAATAACTTTATGCGATATTGAATCTTTAGCAGAAATTTATAATTATAGATCAATTAGATGGAAAGCAAAAAAATTAACACCTTTGCCAACCAAACTAATTCCACAATTTTTAAAAAATATTTTTCGTAAATTTCCTATAATAAAACAACTTGCTTATGAACTAGAAATATTTTTTTATAAATATGATGAAACTATCTCCGATCATTTAATATCGATTGTAATTCCAGCAAGAAATGAAGCTGGCAATAAACAACTACTAATAAATGCCCTGAATAAATTTAAAAAAATACCTAATAAATTAGAAATAATATTTGTAGAAGGGAATAGCAAAGACAATACATACAAAATTCTGCAAGAGTTAAAAGAAAATTTTTCAGATTTTTTTAAGATATCTCTTTTAAAACAAACTTCTAAAGGAAAGAAAAATGCAGTTGTAGAGGGATTTAATATTTCTAAAGGTGAAACCCTAGCAATAATTGATAGTGATTTCACTGTAGATATTGATGACAGTATTTCAGCCATTATGGAATCAACTAAAAATGAAAATATTTTAATTAATTGCGCCCGCACAACTTTTCCAATGGAAAAAAATGCAATGAGATGGGCTAATTATATAGGAAATAGACTCTTTGCAATATTTTTATCAATTCTCATAAATAAACCAGTATCAGATTCACTTTGTGGAACAAAAGTTTTTTCAAGAAAATTCTTTAAACTTATGAAAAAAAATGGGAGTTGGGATTCCAAGTCTGATCCATTTGGAGACTTCACAATAATATTTGAGGCAGCTAACAATAATATAAAAATACTTAATTATCCTGTTAGATATTACGCCAGAAAATCTGGAGCACCAAATATATCCAGATGGATTGATGGATTAAAACTTCTCAAAGTATGTTGGATTTATATGATTTCCGATATCTGAATTTAAATAAATCTTCAGAGGTATTTTCTAAAAATTTTCAATTTCGCCGAATTAGTAATAAAGTAGTTAGATTCTTAATGAATATATAATTCATAAGAATTTCATAAAATGAATTCTAAGTTCAAAAAATTAAATAAAAAAAATCACTACAGAAACCACTATGGGAAAATTCTTACTGTAAGACTTCCATGTAATCCAATATTTCCAATAGGGCCAATTTACTTAGCAGATCATATTCATAAATGTTTTCCAATCATAGATCAGCAATTTATTGATCTAGCAATAATTCCTTCTAAAAAAGTTTCTAAATATTTATGTAGAAAAATTGATCAATTTAGACCTCATCTTATTATTTTTTCATGGAGAGATATACAAATTTATGCACCTGTAGATGGGAGAAGTGGAAATCCTCTGCAAAATTCTTTTGAGGTTTTCTACTCAAAAAATATACTCAAAAAAATTAGAGGTTCTTGGGGAGGATTAAAATTAATTGCATCCCATTACGGAGAAATATATAGAAATACCGGATTAGTCAAGATGGGACTTAAAAGAGCACAAAAATACAACAAAGATGTAAAAGTAATTTTAGGAGGTGGTGCTGTTAGTGTTTTCTATGAACAATTAGGAAATCATCTTCCAAAAGGAACCATAATTTCTGTTGGAGAAGGAGAAAATCTTATTGAGAAAATTATTAAGGGTGATTCGATAGAAGACGAAAGATGTTATATTGCTGGTCAAAAACCTCGGAACAAATTAATACATGAACAACCTTCGGGCACTGTTAAAACTGCCTGCAACTATAAATATATTAAATCAATATGGCCTGAATTCAATTGGTATATAGAAGGTGGAGATTACTATATAGGAGTACAAACAAAAAGAGGTTGTCCTCATAATTGTTGTTTCTGTGTTTATACGGTTGTAGAGGGTAAACAGGTTCGTGTAAATCCAGTTAACGAAGTAATAAAAGAAATGAAGCAATTATATGATTTGGGAGTAAGGGGATTTTGGTTCACAGATGCGCAGTTTATTCCAGCAAAAAAACATATTGAAGATGCAAAAAATCTTTTGCAAGCTATTAAGGATCAAGGCTGGGAGGACATTAATTGGGCTGCATACATTAGAGCTGATAATATTGATGCCGAGCTAGCACAGCTAATGGTGGATACAGGTATGAGTTATTTTGAAATAGGTATTACTTCAGGATCTCAGGAACTCGTAAGAAAAATGAGACTAGCTTATGACCTTAAAACTGTATTAAACAATTGCAGAATGCTGGTCAAATCAGGTTTCAAAAATCATGTTTCAGTCAATTACTCATTTAATGTTTTTGATGAAACGCCAAGCACCATTAGACAAACTATTGCATACCATAGAGAATTAGAAAATATTTTTGGCAAAGGGTTAGTTGACCCAGCTATTTTCTTTATTGGTTTACAACCTCATACTCTCCTTGAGAAGTATGCCTTAGATCATAAAATTTTGAATCCGAATTATAATCCAATGAGCATGATGCCCTGGACAGCAAGAAAACTTTTATGGAATCCAGGAACCTTAGGGAAAAAGCTTGGTCAAGTATGCTTAGAAGCTTTTGATAATAAAGAAGATGAATTTGGCAAAACAGTCATAAACATTCTTGAAAGAGAATATGGAAAATCTTCTTTAAAAGAATCTTTAAAAGTTCGTCCTCTATCAGAAAGGAAACTCGCTCATTCGAAATAAATTGAACTATTGTTAATCCTCTTTCTCAATTGAACTAGATATTCCTTTAGATTTTAATGATTCTGAATAGAATTCCGCTGGCTCTAAATCACAAACAATAACCAAACCCACACCGGTATTATGTGCCTCTAACATTATGGCAATAGCATCTTGCTCGCTTAATTGAGGAACAACTTCTCTTAGTGAAATAGTTACATACTCCATTGAATTAACTGGATCATTATGAAGTAAAACCTTATATTTTGGAGATTTATTTTTTAATTCAGCAGGTTGCTTTTCAATAACTGCTGAATTATTACTCACACTTTGTTCCGACTTTATAGAAAGCATTAAATTACTTGAATTTAAATCATAGTTATAATTATATATTAATTATTCTTTCCATTGCTTCAAGGACATTTGATCTTGAGTTAAATGCTGATAAACGAAAATAACCCTCTCCTGATAATCCAAATCCGCTCCCAGGGGTGCCCACAACACTAACTTTTTGAAGAAGAAAATCAAAAAAGTCCCAAGATGTCATTTTATCAGGAACTTTGATCCAAATATAAGGTGCATTGTCCCCTCCATAAACTTTATATCCCGCAGTCTGAAGTTTATTTTTCATAATTTTTGCATTTTCCATGTAAAAATCAATTAAACCTCTCACTTCTTTCTTTCCTTCGAGAGAATATACTGCTTCTGCTCCTCTTTGCACGATATAGCTAACTCCATTGAATTTTGTAGATTGTCGCCTATTCCATAGAGGCCATAAGGCTATTTCCTCATTTGTTGAGCTGAACCCTTTAAGATTTTTAGGTATTACTGTAAAAGCACATCTAACTCCAGTGAATCCTGCATTCTTAGAAAAAGATCTAAATTCAATAGCACAATCTTCTGCTCCCTCAATCTCATATATTGAATGAGGAATATTTTTATCTTGAATAAACGATTCATAAGCTGCGTCAAAAAGTATTAAAGAATTGTTTTGAAGAGCATAATCAACCCATTTTTTCAATTCTTCCTTAGTAATTGTTGCTCCAGTAGGATTATTCGGAAAACAAAGGTATAAAATATCCACTTTCTTTTGAGGAAGTTCTGGCAGAAAGTTATTTTCCTCATTTATTGCAAGATAAGTCAATCCTTTATAAGTGCCATTTATGAGGGCATCTCCAGTTCTTCCTGTCATGACATTGCTATCTACATAAACAGGGTAAACAGGATCTGTTACAGCAATTGAATTATCTTTGCCAAGAATATCTAAAATGTTGCTACTGTCGCATTTAGAACCATCTGAAACAAAGATTTCTTCAGGTGAAATTTTACAGCCTCTCGAAATAAAATCATGATCAGATATTTTTTCTCTTAGCCAAGAATAACCTTGTTCTGGTCCATAGCCTTTAAAGCCTTCGGCAGTTCCCATTTCATTTAATGCTTTACCCATAGCATCTCTGCATGCTTTTGGTAATGGTTCTGTCACATCGCCTATTCCTAGCTTAATTATTTCTGAACTATTATTTGATTGAGAATATATTTTTACCCTTTTAGCAATTTCAGGAAATAAATACCCAGCTTTGAGTTTTAAATAATTTTCGTTTACTTTGACCACTTTGCATTAATGAATTTAACCAATATTAGGATAATGGATCAACGTGCTTAAGTGGTGGTTAGATGTTAATATTATGGTAGTTATGTTTAAATTAAGAGTTAATCATAACTATAAATTCAATTTCAATTAGTTTAAAATCGTCTAAAGATTTATACATAGCAGAATTAAATTGCTATTAACTTTATTAATTTTAAGAAAATCATAATACTAGCTATAAACAATTGCTTTCTTAAGAGATAAAAAAATTAACTCTTTACTTTAGATGACTTTCAAAATTCAAACCATTCATAATAAAATATATGTCTCAGCAAATTATCATCGCTGAGCAGGCTCGAATTGCAGCACTGCTCACAGATGATCGAGTTGATGAATTAATCGTCGCACAAGGTCAATATCAAATTGGCGATATCTTTTTAGGAACAGTTGAAAATGTTCTCCCTGGAATTGATGCCGCTTTCATAAATATTGGTGAAAGTGAAAAAAATGGATTTATTCATGTTTCAGATCTTGGTCCATTAAAACAAAAAAATGGGGCATTTGGAATAACCGAATTACTAGAACCAAAACAAAAAGTTCTAGTACAAGTAATGAAGGAACCAACAGGATCTAAAGGACCTAGACTAACAGGAGGTATTTCTATACCTGGAAAATACTTGATATTACAGCCATATGGTCAAGGAGTAAATATTTCCAGAAAAATAAATACAGAAACAGAAAGAAGTCGCTTAAAAGCTCTTGGGGTCTTAATAAAACCGCCCAGCACAGGTTTACTATTTAGAACAGAGGCTGAAACCATAAAAGAAGAACTACTTATCGATGATTTAGAAAACTTAATTCAACAATGGGAAAATATATTAAAAGTTTCTGAGACTTCTAATCCACCAAATTTAATAAAAAGAGATGATGATTTCTCTATTAAGATCTTGAGAGATCATATTAAATCATCAACTAAAAGCATAATCATCGATAATAATTTTTCAGTTGAAAGAGCAAAGAATTTCTTAATAAATTATGAATCTACTTTAGATATTGAATTTCACGATAACGATTTAAACCAACATATTTTAGAGAAATATGAAATCAAGAAAACAATTCAAAAAGCTCTTCAACCTAGAGTGGATCTTCCTTCAGGAGGATATATCATCATTGAACCCACTGAAGCGCTTACAGTAATTGATGTGAACTCTGGATCATTTACCAGATCTGCAAACTCAAGACAAACAGTTTTGTGGACGAATTGTGAAGCAGCCGTTGAAATCTCAAGACAAATGAAATTAAGAAATATTGGTGGCGTTATCGTAGTGGATTTTATTGATATGGACTCTAGAAGAGATCAATTCCAGTTACTAGAACATTTCACTTCAGCAATAAAAGATGATTCTGCAAGGCCTCAAATAGCTCAGCTTACTGAATTAGGTTTGGTTGAGTTAACCAGAAAAAGACAAGGGCAAAATATATATGAATTATTCGGTAAAAAATGTCTTACTTGCGATGGTACTGGATATGTAGAAAATAAATTGAATAATGAAATTTTTAACCAAAGATTAAAAAAAATAGAGGATAAATCTAATAAAACAAACAGTTTGAAACCTTTAGATATAAATCCTCCTCACACAATTGATGAGCAGGAAAAAATAATTAGCAAGGATTTACCTAACCACAAAGAAGGAAGTAAGGAGAACAATTCTTATAAAAAAGAACCAGGTAATGATTATTTGAACCCACTAAATTCAAAAGAAAAAAATATAGTAACAGTTAATCTTACTAATCAAGAAAAAATTGTTTTCAGTCAATTAGGTATTAATCCACTCATAAAGTTAGGTAAAGAATATCTTGCTAGTAATAATTTTGTGCGTTTAAAAGACAATAATGAAGCAAAAGAAAAAACTTTAAATAATAAAAAAACAAAAGCAAAACAAATTAAAAAAATCTCAAAATCTAAAGAAGAACATATTGATATTAAAATTGAAGCAAATGCAAATTCCAAAGATCTATCAACAAACAAAACTAATGAGGTTAAGGAAGTTGCATTTATAGATAAAAAGGATGAAATTGAAATTACAGATGAGATAAAAAATGCAAGAAAAAAAAGAAGAAGATCTTCAGCAAATATTGAATAAAGTATTCGAAGTTGGAATAGATGAAGTTGGACGGGGAGCAGTTTTTGGTCCAGTTTTCTCAGCAGTTGTTGTATTAACTGAAAAAAATAAACTTATTTTGAAACAATTTGGAGTAATAGATAGCAAAAAATTAACTCCAAAAAAAAGAAAATTTCTTCTTCAGAAAATTTTATTACTTTCTTCAGATTATGGAATTGGGCAATCCTCAACTAGAGAAATAGATAAGTTTGGTATTAGAGTTGCGACAGAACTTTCAATGATAAGAGCTTTAAAAAAATTAAAGCAGAAGCCATCTGAAATAATAATTGATGGCCCCTTATTATTAAGGCTATGGGATAGAAATCAGAAAAATATAGTATCAGGAGACTCGAAGTTTACATCAATAGCTTCAGCAAGCATAGTTGCAAAAGTATCTCGTGATAATCTAATGGAAAGGTTAGAAAAAAAATACTCAGGATACTTAATATTTAAAAATAAAGGCTATGGAACCAAAGAGCACCTTTCAATTATCAAAAAATATGGAATAACTAATCTGCACAGAAAAAGTTTTTTAAAAAAATCAAAGCTTATTTAAGCTACACCAGTCTAAAAAATCTTTAACTAATTGCTGTTGAACTCTTGCCTTTATACCCAACAAAATTCCGTTTAATACCGAATGACCTGTAGATTCCAAAATTTTCTTTGGCACAAGTTTTAATAAAGGGGGTTGACTTACAGATACCCCTAAAAGCGCCTCTCCCTCTAATCCAATGGAAGTTGCTTCTAAATTCGCTTTCAAAATAAGATTAAAGTCATCTATCATCCCTAAACCATCTAATGTACTTTCAAGGGCACTCATTCTTAAAATTCCATCTTTATTTTCTACCGCAATTGAAACAACAGGGTTAATATCTAATTGAAAAACCTTAAAACTTGTTACTGTATACTTATACCTACCTTCTCCTTCAGGTACTAATTTTTTGGAGTCCAGCATTGCACCAACAACTCTTTCTTCTTCCAAAAGATATTTAGAAAGATATTCTTTATTTCGTGTTACAGAAAGCTTTAGTTTCTGTTTAGCATCAAAAGATAACAGCATTGTCTATATTCCCCCAATGCTTATTTGATCTCTTTTTTTTTTACGATTAATCATGCGCAAACAAGTTGCATATTTAGGTCCTAAAGGGACATACGCAGAAAAAGCAGCTCATATACTATCCAAGCTTGCCAATTTTCAGACACCTATATTTGTACCATGTAATGGGTTACATTCGGTCATTAAATCAATAGCGTACAACAATTGTGATGCTGCTGTAGTTCCTATTGAAAATTCTGTAGAAGGGCCAGTTACAGCCACTCTAGATGCACTTTGGAAATTTCCTGAAATATTTATCAATAAAGCAATTGTTTTACCCATAAAACATGCATTAATTAGTGATGGAGAACTTTCAAATATTTCAGAAGTATTATCGCATCCTCAAGCATTAGCTCAATGTTCAGAATGGTTATCTGAAAATCTTCCAAATGCAATCCCTCTACCAACAAATTCAACGTCAGAAGCTGTCAACATGGTCAAGGGCAGTAAATTTAGAGCGGCAATTGGTTCAAAATCATTAATTCAAATCGAAGGCCTTAAAGAATTAGCCTTTCCTATTAATGATGTGCCAGGCAATTGCACTAGATTTATCTTATTAAGTAAAGAATCTAATTCTTATTCAGCTAACATTGCTAGTTTTGCTTTCTCATTAATATCCAATAGACCAGGCGCTTTACTTCAAGCTTTAAATTATATTGCAAATTTTGGATTCAATATGAGCAAAATAGAGTCAAGACCTTCAAAAAGAGAGTTAGGCGAATATATAATTTATATTGATCTAGAATTAGATAATGAAAAGAATATTGCAAATTTTCTTGAATTGAAAGAAAATATTAAACCACTATGCAAGAAATTTGTAGATTTTGGAAATTATTTTTCTGAAAATTTCGAATTAGATTGATTTATCCCCTACATTTATATACCCCAAACTCCATTAAACCTTTTCTAAAAGCCCAATTCATGAGCAGTATAGTTGGGATCTCTCTAATGGACTTAACTAGTGCCAGAGGACCAAGAGACAAAATTGCAAAAGGTCTTCTAATACCCTCAATAATGGAGTCGTACCAAGAAGGATTTGTATAAGTATTCCAGTTTTCAGAAAAAACTCGTCCTGAACTATTTTTATTAGTTCTAAGAATATTACCAAAATCTTTAATACTAATAAAATTGGGATGAACCCATTGTTCAAGTAATTGTTTAAGAACCAAATTCTCAAGAAATGATGGAGGGCATTCCCTGAGATCTCTAGAGTTCCAATCAGCCAATGCTAAATAACCCCCTGGTCTCAAAGTTCTCATCATCTCATCTGCAAACTTAGTTTTATCATTCATGTGTGCACCAGCTTCAACACTCCAAACACCATCAAAGGAACCATCCTCAAATTTCAAATCTAATGCATCCATAACTTGGAAATTACAATTTAGTCCAGAAGGAGTAAGTTCTCTAGCTCTTTTTACTTGAGCAGGACTAATTGTAATTCCAGTAACATTAAAACCATAATATTTTGAAAGGATCCTAGAACTTCCTCCTATTCCACAACCTACATCTAATAT
This sequence comes from Prochlorococcus marinus CUG1417, assembly GCF_017695975.1. Lineage (NCBI taxonomy): Bacteria > Bacillati > Cyanobacteriota > Cyanophyceae > Synechococcales > Prochlorococcaceae > Prochlorococcus > Prochlorococcus marinus. The sequence goes on from NZ_JAAORN010000002.1 coordinate 398,999, forward strand.
TCTGGAACCTTTTGGCAATTTATCTAAACCACTCCACTTAACTAACTCATGAACAAACTTAACTTTAGCCTGTCGAAAATCAATATTTTTATTTTCTGAAGGATAAAAGCCCAGATGTATATGCTCTCCCCACAATCTCTCAAGTAATTTATCCTGGGTCCATGCATCGTATGCTGATGCCACAGTACCAGAAGAAATATATTTTCTAGCAGTAGTTCTCCAGATAAAAGAAAAAGCTAAAAAGAATAAAGAAATTAAAAAAAAGGGTAATAAAAATTCAAACATTTAATTTTCTTTTATATCAGGAAAACTTTCTTTCAAAGCTGTCCTTGCTGCAAGTTGTTTTCTTGTATTATCAAGCATTTGATATTCTCTTTGTAGTCGAGTATAGGTATTTCTTTCTTCTAAAAGTCTTTGCTGTTCCTCCGCAACTGGACCTCCCAAGTGAGCACCTATCCAAAAAGATAATTCCATAGGATTATTAGGTAATTTATCGGGAAGATTTTTCTGGGTATTTGTCAATTTGCCTGTGAGATTAATAACATCGCTAAGTGCTTCTTTTACTGAATCTTTTAGAGAATCTAATTTTTGAAGGTTATCAACATTATCGTCACTAATCCAACTTACCATTGCTGAATAAAAAGGAGTTGAACGAATGATTTCTAGAACTTGAAACCTTTGTTGTCCGAGAGTAATAATATTACTTCTCCCATCCTCTGCAGTATGATGTTTTATGATTTGGGCACAGCAACCAACATTAGCTATATTTTTAGTACTAGAATCCCATTTTATGACTCCAAACATAGAATCAGTTTCAAGAACTGATTGAAGCATAATTCTGTATCTTGACTCAAAAATATGTAAAGGCAATACTTCTTTAGGGAAAAGAACTACCTCCGGCAAAGGAAATAAAGGTAATTCCCTTACTGAGAGCTCTCCCATTTAAACCTCACTTATTTCTAATTATACTAATCAATTTATGTCGTTTTCGGGATTAGTTAAAGTTTAACTTCTATATCTACACCACTTGGAAGATCCAACTTCATTAAAGCATCAATTGTTTTTGCTGAAGGGCTATAAATATCAATTAATCTTCTATGAGTTCTTGTTTCAAAATGCTCTCTGGAATCTTTATCAACATGTGGTGATCTTAGAACACAATAAATCTTCCTTTTTGTTGGTAAAGGTATTGGACCTATTGCTGAAGCGGATGTAGTATCAGCAGTTTGAATTATTTTATCGCAAGATAAATCGAGCATTCTTCTATCAAATGCTTTAAGTCTTATTCTTATTTTTTGTTGTGCAATTGATGCAGTCATAATTTGAAATTAACTTCTAGATGAGGGTCATTGATTAACAATGACCCTAAGCCACTAATCTATACTAAATGATTGAGGTTAAAATTTAAAATTCAAAAAGATTATTTGAGAATTTTAGAAACAACTCCAGCACCAATAGTACGTCCACCTTCACGGATTGCGAAACGCATACCTTGTTCGATAGCTACTGGACAAATCAATTCACCAGTCATTTTGATTCTGTCACCTGGCATAACCATTTCAACATTAGAGCCATCATCAGATGTAAATGCTGTTATTTGACCTGTAACATCTGTTGTTCTGATGTAGAACTGTGGTCTATATCCTGCAAAGAAAGGGGTGTGTCTACCACCTTCTTCTTTTTTAAGAACATAAACTTCTCCTTCAAACTGAGTATGAGGAGTAATGGATCCTTTCTTGACAAGTACCATTCCTCTCTCAATATCTTCTTTCTGGACGCCTCGTAAAAGTAAACCAACATTATCGCCAGCCATACCTTCATCAAGAAGTTTACGAAACATTTCAACTCCAGTAACAGTCGTTACTCTTGTATCTCTGATTCCAACTATTTCGACTTCTTCTCCAACTTTAACTTTACCTCTCTCAATTCTTCCAGTAGCCACAGTTCCTCTACCGGTAATTGAGAAAACATCTTCAACTGCCATCAAGAATGGTTTATCAACTTCTCTTTCTGGTTCAGGAATGCTAGCATCAACAGCTTTCATTAATTCTTCAATTTTTGATTCCCAAGTAGAATCACCTTCAAGAGCTTTTAAACCGGAAACTTGAACTATGGGAATATCATCACCAGGGAAATCATAACTGTCTAAAAGTTCCCTTATTTCCATTTCAACAAGTTCAATAATTTCTTCGTCATCGACCATATCGCACTTATTGAGAGCCACTACAAGAGCAGGAACTCCAACCTGTTTAGCAAGAAGGATATGCTCTTTTGTCTGAGCCATAGGACCATCTGTAGCAGCGCAAACTAGAATTGCTCCATCCATTTGCGCGGCCCCCGTAATCATGTTTTTCACATAATCAGCATGTCCTGGGCAATCAACATGAGCATAATGTCTACCTTCAGTTTCATATTCGACATGAGCTGTATTGATAGTGATGCCACGCTCTCTTTCTTCAGGAGCACCATCAATATCTCCATAGTCTTGAGCCTGGGCTTGACCTTTTTTAGCTAATACGTTTGTAATAGCAGCAGTAAGTGTTGTTTTTCCATGATCAACATGGCCAATAGTACCTATGTTGACATGTGGTTTGTTCCTTTCGAACTTCTCGCGAGCCATTTTGAATTAAAGAATCGAGGGTTTAAAGTGTTTTAGTTTAGAGATCAGGAGTTGCCCTGATTCTTGGAAATGATAGCTTCAGCAACATTACGAGGAACTTCCTCATAATTTGCGAACTCCATTGAAAATATACCCCGACCTTGAGTCATTGATCGGAGTTGAGTGGCATAACCGAACATTTCGGCTAAGGGCACTTTGGCCTGTACCTTAGACAATCCATCATCAACAGATTGTCCTTCCACTTGACCTCTTCTAGAAGAGAGATCACCAATTACAGATCCAAGAAAGTCGTCAGGACTTTCGACCTCAACTTTCATCATAGGCTCTAAAAGGACAGGATTGCATTTTTTAACCCCATCTTTGAAAGCCATGGAACCTGCAATTTTGAAGGCCATTTCAGATGAGTCTACATCGTGGAATGAACCATCGACTAGTGTTACTTTTACATCAATGAGTGGATAACCGGCAAGAACACCTGATTCACAGGTCTCTTTCATTCCATTAGATGCTGGGCCAATATACTCTTTCGGTACAGCTCCACCAACAATTTTATTAACAAATTCAAAACCTTTCCCAACTTCAGCAGGTTCCATTTCAATAATTACGTGTCCATATTGACCTTTTCCTCCAGTTTGTCTTGCATATTTACCTTCACCTTTAGAACTAGACCTAATAGTCTCTCTATAAGAAACTTGAGGCGCCCCAATATTAGCTTCAACTTTAAATTCCCTTAACATTCTGTCAACAAGGATTTCTAAGTGAAGCTCACCCATTCCAGCAATAACAGTTTGATTAGTCTCCGGATCAGTACTTACCCTAAAGGTTGGATCCTCTTCTGACAAAGCAGTTAATGCTTTAGATAATTTTTCCATATCCCCTTTAGTTTTTGGCTCAACAGCGACTGAGATAACTGGTTCAGGGATAAACAATGTCTCCAAAACTATAGGATCTTCTGTATTACATAAAGTGTCGCCAGTTGTTGTATTCTTAAGCCCTAGTACAGCACCTAAATCACCAGCCCTTAATTCATCAACCTCTTCTCTTTCGTCAGCCTTTAGAATTACTAATCTAGAAATTCTCTCTTTAGCATCTTTAGTAGAATTCATAACATAACTGCCCTTTGAAAGAACACCAGAATACATCCTTACAAAAGTTAATTTCCCATAAGGGTCTGACATCACTTTGAAAGCAAGTGCACTAAAAGGCGCGTTATCATCTGATGGCCTTACATCTTCTTTACCACTTGGTAAAACACCTTGTATTGGTTTTACGTCAACTGGAGCTGGCAAATAATCGACAACGGCATCTAAAACAAGTTGAACACCCTTATTCTTGAAGGCTGAACCGCACAATACTGGAACTAATCCATGTTTTAAAACCCCTTCCCTAATGCCTTTTTTAAGTTGTTCTTCAGATAATTCTCCTGTTTCGAGGAATATTTCTATTAAATCTTCATCATTTTCTGCAACACTCTCCATTAACTTATATCTCCACTCGGAAGCTTCATCCTCCATTTCAGATGGAATTGGCGCTTCTTCAATATCAGTGCCTAAGTCATTCTTATAGAGGTATGCTTTGTTTGCAACTAAATCGATAATGCCTGTGAGATCGCCTTCAGCTCCAATAGGTAGCTGAATAGGGAGTGCATTGGCCTTAAGTCGATCTTTAATCTGTTTATTAACTTTTAAAAAATCTGCACCAGTTCTGTCCATTTTGTTAACAAAAACCATCCTTGGAACAGAGTATCTATCTGCTTGACGCCAAACTGTTTCAGATTGAGGCTGAACCCCACCAACTGCACAAAATACAGCTATCACTCCATCTAAAACACGCATTGACCTTTCCACTTCAATAGTGAAGTCAACGTGTCCAGGAGTATCAATAATATTAATTCTGTGATCTTGCCAACTAGTTGATATTGCAGCAGCAGTAATAGTTATCCCTCTCTCTCTTTCTTGAGCCATCCAATCTGTTACAGCAGCACCATCATGAACTTCACCTATCTTATGAACTACACCAGAATAAAACAAAATTCTTTCGGTAGTTGTAGTTTTCCCTGCATCAATATGAGCGGCTATACCTATGTTCCTTACTCGTTCTAGGGGGAAGTCGCGTGCCAATTTTAAAGCTCCAAATAAAATAATTTTTGATAAGTATAGTTCACCCTAAAAGTAAACTTTTATAATAATAAACTACTTAAGTACCTTTTTGATGAAATTAATATCTGTAATGTGCAAAAGCTTTATTAGCTTCAGCCATTTTATGAGTATCTTCTCTTTTTTTAACTGCACTACCAGTTTCATTTGCGGCATCCATCAACTCACCAGCAAGTTTTTGAGACATACTTTTGCCATTCCTTGCACGTGAAAATGTAACAAGCCATCTTAATGCCATAGCTGTACCCCTCTCTTGGCGAACTTCCATCGGTACTTGATATGTTGCACCACCAACTCTTCTAGCTCTCACCTCAACAAGAGGAGTAGCATTTTTTACAGCTGTTTCAAATAATTCGACTGCATTCCCACCTGTTCTCTCGCTTATTAAAGAAAAAGCATCAGACAATATTCTTTGGGCTGTAGATTTTTTTCCATGTTTCATCAATCTAGAAATCATCATTGAAGCAAGACGGCTATTAAATTGAGGATCAGGAAGAACTGGTCTTTTTACTGCAGCATTACGACGTGACATGTTTTAAAAAAAGTGATGGTTACAAATTAATCTTTTGGAGCTTTTGCTCCATACTTAGATCTGGATTGACGTCTATCTTTGACTCCAGCAGTATCTAACGTTCCTCTTATTATATGATATCTAACTCCCGGCAAATCCTTGACTCTTCCTCCCCTAAGAAGAACTACGGAGTGTTCTTGCAAATTATGTCCAATCCCAGGTATGTAAGCTGTCACTTCGAAACCTGAAGTTAATCTTACCCTCGCAACTTTTCTTAAAGCTGAATTAGGTTTTTTGGGTGTTGATGTATAAACTCTTGTACATACCCCTCTTCTCTCAGGGCAAGCTTTTAACGCAGGAGATTTTGTTTTCCTAGTCAGACTTTTTCTTTCTGAACTTATTAATTGTGAGATGGTGGGCATCTATTATATTTAAATAAAAATAAACATCTTAGTATCATAACCTTTTACGAGCACCAACTAAAAGTTTTTAATCATATTTTTTTGAAAAATTTAAAAAAATTTGTCAAATTAAAATTCTTTGGTAAATATTCATTATCTTTAGATTTATTTTTATATTTATTTTTATAATAGAAATACATAAATAACTAAATTGTATTAAATAATCTATGGGAGAGAGTATTAAAAGAATCGTTGGGCCATATCAAGATAGTTATTCCCCCAATGGAATAATTGGTGAGAAAGATGCGTGTGGAGTTGGTTTTATAGCAAATGTCAAAGGTATAGAAAGCAACTGGATACTTAAACAATCCCTGAAAGGTCTTAACTGCATGGAACACAGAGGAGGTTGTGGAGGAGATAGTGATTCAGGAGATGGAGCAGGTATTTTGTGTTCAATCCCTTGGAATTACTTAGAAAAAGATGTGAATCTTGAAAATAAAAAAGACTTTGATAAAGGTTTAGGCATGATCTTCATGCCTAATAAAAAAGAGAAAATTGAAGAATGTAAATCAATATGCGAGGAGGAAGCAAAAAAATTAAGAATTAACAAAACATCTTGGAGAACAGTACCCGTTAACAATGAAATCCTAGGCCCTTTGGCTAAAGCGAATGCTCCATTCATAAGTCAGTGGATTTTATTAATAGATAAGAAAAATAAAAACGATATTGAAAAGCTTTTATTTCAATTAAGGAAAAGAATTGAGAAAAAAATAAGAGAAAGTTTTAAAACTCATGTTGGGGATTGTGAATTTTATTTTGCCTCACTAAGTTCTAAAACAGTTGTTTACAAAGGAATGGTTCGTTCTGAAATATTATCTGAATTTTATCAAGACCTAAGAGAAGAGAGTTTTAAAGTTTCATTTTCTGTTTACCATAGGAGGTTTAGTACTAATACACTTCCAAAATGGCCACTAGCTCAGCCTATGAGATTCTTAGGACATAATGGAGAAATTAATACTCTTTTAGGTAATATCAACTGGGCTAAAGCTTCAGAAACACATATAGATGATTTTTGGGAGGAGTTATCTAACGAAATTAAGCCAATCGTAGATATTAATAAAAGTGATTCATCAAATCTTGATGCAACTCTTGAAATCAATATTCGTTCAGGTCAGCCCATTACTGACTCATTGTTAAAGCTTGTTCCTGAAGCATTTAGAGATCAACCAGAACTTGAACAAAGAGAAGACATAAAATCATTTTATGAGTATTCTGCGAGCCTACAAGAAGCCTGGGATGGTCCTGCTCTAATCGTATTTGCAGATGGAAATTTTGTAGGTGCAACACTTGATAGAAATGGTCTAAGACCGGCAAGATATTCAATAACAAATGATGGTTTTGTAATAATGGGTTCCGAAACAGGAGTAGTAGATCTTGAAGAGGAAAGAGTAATTGAAAAAGGTAGATTAGGACCTGGACAAATGTTGGCAGTTGATTTTCATCAAAATAGAATCCTCAGAAATTGGGAGGTAAAATCTGAAGCCGCGCAAAGGCATGATTACAAAAATCTCCTTAGTAATAGAACTATCAAAATTGATAATAGTGAATGGTTTAAAGACTGTAAACTAAAAGACCTTGAGCTGCTACAACAACAAACTGCGTACGGTTTTTCAGCTGAGGATAATGATCTTATCTTGGATTCAATGGCTTCATTAGCTAAAGAGCCTACCTATTGCATGGGCGACGATATCCCATTAGCAATGCTTTCTTCAAAGCCACATATTTTATATGACTATTTCAAACAAAGATTTGCACAAGTTACAAATCCTCCTATTGATCCTTTAAGAGAAAAATTGGTAATGAGTCTAGAGATGCATCTTGGAGAAAGATGTACACCATTTGAGATTAAAGATCCTAAACCTTTTGTTCATTTACAAAGTCCAATTCTCAATGAGGAAGAACTCATTTCCATTAAAAAATCAAAAATTAAATCTCAAACAATTTCAAGTTTGTTTGATATTGAGGAAGGTGTTCAAGGCTTAGAGAACCAATTAAAAGCAATTTGTAAACAGAGTGAGCTCTCTATAAAAGAAGGTTGCTCTTTAATTATTATTTCTGATAAGGGTATTAATCCTACAAAGACTTTTATTCCTCCCTTACTTGCTGTTGGAGCAATTCATCATTACCTCCTAAAAAAAGAAATCAGGCTAAAAGCTTCTCTAATTATTGAAACGGGTCAATGTTGGAGTACTCATCACTTGGCTTGCTTGATTGGTTATGGTGCAAGCGCGGTTTGCCCTTGGTTGACCTTCGAAGCAGGTAGACACTGGTTAAAACATCCAAAAACACAAAAACTCATTGATAGCAAAAAAATAAATCCATTATCAATAATTGATGTTCAAGAAAATATTAAAAAAGCACTAGAAGACGGTCTAAGAAAAATTCTTTCAAAAATAGGAATCTCACTTTTATCTAGTTACCATGGTGCACAAATTTTTGAAGCTGTGGGGCTTGGATCTGACTTAATAAAAATTGCTTTTGATGGTACAACAAGCCGTATCGCTGGCATAACATTAAAAGAATTAACTAATGAAACACTTTCAATACATACGAAAGCCTATCCAGAGATCGATTTAAAGAAATTAGAATTTTTAGGATTTGTACAATTTAGAAATAATGGGGAATATCATTCCAATAACCCAGAGATGTCCAAAGTTTTACATTCAGCAGTAAAACAAGGTCCAGGATATGATCATTTTGAAACTTACAAAAAATTAATTAGTAATAGACCGCCAACATCTCTAAGAGATTTACTAACAATTAATTCAGAAAGAAAAAGTATTCCATTAGAGGAAGTTGAAAGTGTTGAATCAATTTGCAAAAGGTTTTGCACTGGTGGAATGAGTTTAGGCGCTTTATCTAGAGAAGCACATGAAGTTTTAGCAGTTGCAATGAATAGAATTGGTGGGAAAAGTAATAGTGGAGAAGGTGGAGAAGATCCAGCTCGTTTTAACGTTTTAAATGATATCGATGAAAATACTCAATCAGCGACGTTGCCTTTCATTAAAGGTCTAGAAAATGGAGACACCGCATGCTCAGCTATTAAACAAATTGCATCAGGAAGATTTGGAGTTACACCTGAATATTTAAGAAGTGGTAAACAACTCGAAATTAAAATGGCTCAAGGTGCAAAACCCGGAGAAGGGGGGCAATTGCCTGGTCCGAAAGTTGATTCTTACATCGCAAAATTAAGAAATAGTAAACCTGGAGTAGCTTTAATATCTCCTCCCCCGCATCATGATATTTATTCAATTGAAGATTTAGCTCAACTTATCCATGACTTACACCAAGTTCATCCAAAAGCGAAAGTAAGCGTTAAACTTGTTTCTGAAATTGGTATAGGCACTATTGCTGCTGGAGTAAGCAAAGCTAATGCAGATGTAATTCAAATTTCAGGTCATGACGGAGGTACAGGTGCTTCACCCTTGAGTTCTATTAAACATGCAGGTTTACCATGGGAACTAGGTGTTTCCGAGGTTCATAAATCTCTCTTAGAGAATAACTTACGTGAAAGAGTAATTTTGAGAACTGATGGAGGTCTTAAAACTGGCTGGGATGTAGTTATTGCAGCCTTACTAGGGGCTGAAGAATACGGTTTTGGTTCTGTAGCTATGATTGCTGAAGGATGCATAATGGCTCGGGTTTGTCATACAAACAAGTGTCCTGTTGGAGTTGCCACTCAAAAAGAAGAATTAAGAAAAAGATTCAAAGGTATTCCAGAAAATGTTGTCAATTTTTTCTTATATATTGCTGAAGAAGTAAGACAGATAATGAGTAGAATCGGTGTTTCTAATATGGAAGAACTGATTGGTAATCAAGAATTTCTTTCTGCTAGAAATATCGATCTTCCAAAAACTTCTAATATTGATCTTTCCTCTTTAGTGAATAAAAATTCAACCACTGATAGATCATGGTTAAAACATTCAAAGACTGCCCATAGTAATGGATACGTATTAGAAGACGAATTTTTGTCTGATGCTGAATTTATAGATTCAATTAAAAATCACGAAATATTAACCAAAGAAATTGAGATAAAAAATACAGATAGAAGTGTTTGTGCGAAAATATCAGGCGAAATCGCAGAACTTCACGGCAACATTGGCTTCAATGGCGAACTGAACTTAAATTTCAAAGGATATGCAGGACAAAGCTTTGGTGCCTTTTTATTGAAAGGTATGAATGTTCAATTAATTGGAGAAGCTAATGATTATGTTTGTAAAGGAATGAATGGAGGAATACTTACAATAATTCCACCAAAAATAGATACAACTTCTTCTGAACAGGTTATTTTAGGAAACACCTGTCTTTATGGAGCAACAGGTGGGAAATTATTTGCATTAGGAAAATCGGGCGAAAGATTTGCAGTAAGAAATAGTGGAGCTACAGCGGTAACAGAAGGAGCAGGTGATCATTGTTGTGAATACATGACTGGTGGAAAAGTAGTTATTCTAGGTTCCACAGGAAGGAATATTGGTGCGGGCATGACCGGTGGAATAGCTTTTATAATCGATGAGAATAATGATTTGAGTAATAAAGTTAATAAAGAAATAGTTAGCATTCATAAAATAACTACATCAAAACAGGAAAATATTTTATTGGAAATTATTAGAGAATATCGAGCAAAAACAAATAGCTTAAAGGCCACCAAAATAATTGAGAATTGGTCATATTACAAGAGTATTTTTAAATTAATAGTCCCCCCAAGCGAAGAAGAAATGCTTGGCCTAAAGAAAATTTAAATGCCTGTCTTTGTAAAAACTGAAATTATAAAAAAAGAATACTTAATTAATCATGATTTAAAACAAAAAATAATTAACGAACATATTGATTGGATAAAAAAATTAAAAAAAGAGGGAATTAATATAAAAAGTGGTTTTTTAGTAGATGAGTTCAAGAGGCCAGGTGACGGGGGATTACTCATGCTTGAGATGAATAATTATAAAAATGCACTAAAAATAATTAAGAATGATCCAATGATTAAAAATGATCTTGTTGAATGGAAATTAAATGAGTGGGTAGATTCAAATAAATGAAAATGACTATCTAGGATACTTTTTCATAAGTTTTTGAATTTCTTCAGCATGGTAACTGCTACGAGTCAAAGGAGAACTAACTACTTGCATAAAGTTCAATTCTTTTTCTCCGAAAAGTTTATAATAATTAAATTTTGAGGGACTTACAAATCTTTGAACAGGTAAATGATTAGGGCCAGGAGATAAGTATTGGCCAATAGTAACAATATCAACGAAATTACTTTTTAAATCCTTAAGAAGACTTAAGATCTCCTCATCTTTTTCCCCTAAACCAAGCATAAAGCCTGACTTTGTATAAACTTTAGGAGAATATTCTCTGGTCCTTTTAAGCAACTCAAGAGTTCTCTCATATTTACCCTGAGGTCTTACTTTTTTATATAGAGAAGACACAGTCTCAATATTATGATTTAAAACGTTTGGATTTGAATCAAGAACTTTTTCAAGCGCTTTCCAGTTACCACAAAGATCAGGTATTAAGAGCTCAATAGTAGTTTCAGGAGATTTTTTTCGTACTTGATATACACATTCAAAAAATTGAGATGCACCACCATCCTCAAGATCGTCTCTATTAACTGATGTGATAACAACATGTTTAAGTTGCATTCTATAAACCGCTTCGGCTAAACGAAGTGGTTCTGTTGGATCTAATTCTCTTTTAGATCTGTCAAAATCAATATCGCAATATGGGCATGCCCTTGTACAGCCAGGACCCATTATGAGGAAAGTGGCAGTTCCACTTGCAAAACATTCACCAATATTTGGACAACTTGCTTCTTGACATACAGTATTAAGATTTAAATCATTTAACAAATTTGCAGTATTTCCAATTCTCTCAAATTGCGGAGCTTTTACTCTTAACCAATCAGGTTTTGAAATTAAACTATTGGAATTATTAGTCAAATGATTTTTTCTAGTCTTTATTTTTATTTTACTAAAAACATTTTGAATTAACTATAAAGAATTTCAAAAATGAAGACTAATCAATAGAAGTCAAAAAATAAGTAAATTTAATTAATCAATAGACAATTTGAAAGATCCTTATCCAAGTTGTTTTAAAGCCAATTTTTCTGTTTCATCAACCTAAACTAGAACAGATAATAGAACGTTATTTTTAATACAGTAATCAATACTTTTCAGTAACACGCTTGACTAATTTAATACAACTTTTAATTAAATTTTTTTGTACTTAAAACTGTTTTTTTATTTATTTATTGATACAGTAAAAAATATATGTAATAAAACATTGACTTTTAAATTTAAAAGAAAACGTATTTTACTATCTGAAAAGAATAAAAGCTCTAGAGCAATAGGTTATGCTAGAGCTACTAATAATGAATTTGAAAATTTAGAAGAGCAAATAAAAAATTTAAAGGAAGAAGGTTGCAGTTTAGTTTTCTCTGAATTTATAAGTTTAGATGCAGAAGTCAAACCCCAACTCAATAAAGCTATAAATTTCTTAAATAAAGGTGATCAATTAATAATAACTCAGCTTGATCGAGCATTTAAAAATAAAAGAGAATGTTTGATGACAATAAATAAACTTATTAATAAGGATATTAAATTGCGAACTTTGACTGGTTTTTTTGCGGCTAATGAATCCCCCAAAGAAAATTCTTCAATTTTTAAAATTTTATATGAATTAGATAATCTAGAAGACAAAAGTTTAGGTGAAATAAAAAGAGAACAACTTTTACGCAGAAAATTATCTGGAAATAATATGGGAGGAAGGCCTAAAATCAGTCCTTTAAAAGAATCTTTAGTAATCAGATTGCGTAATGAGGGATATTCATATAGATCAATCAGATCACAAACAGGAATTGCACTTTCAACAATAAGAAGAGTGATTTTAGAAGGAGAATTAACGTAAAATGAGGAGGCCAGAAATTGAAAATTTAATTAAAGAAAATTTCAAAGATACTGCATTGCGTATTTATGAATTAGATATTGAAGATAGAAAAAGTTTGTTAGCAGAATATAGAGAATGGATTATGAATGATTTAAATTGTGTAGAAGTAATGATGCTACCTTATGAAGCCTATACCAACAAATTAGACTCTAATTTCATAGACGATACATTTTAGTCTTCAATAATATATGTCTTATTAAATTCATATACTTCCTTTGCTATTAATGGTAAGAAGGAAGTATCGTTGGAATATTCTTCACCATTACAAAAAACGACTAATAAAGTTTGTAGAGATTGACTATTAACCCACCAAGCAGAATCATGTCTAACTTCGGACATTAAGCCTGCTTTACTCCAAAGATTAATGCTTTCTGGTAATCCTGCGCCCAAAAAACCATCTATTTGATTAAGTGAATCGTTTTTAAGAACAAATTTATTTAAATTTCTTTTTAAAAAACTTCGCAAATTTAAATCATTTTCTTGATAATCTATATGAATCATAATTTCCTCCAAAACCCGTGCGGCTGAATCAGAATTCATAGCGTTTCTATTTGTATTATGATCTCCATAAAATTCTTTTTCACGACCAAATGGTCCATCATCCCAAGTCTTCTGACAGCAATTTATACCAACTAATTCTTCCCAATTTAAATCATTTATCCAATCATTTATTATACTTCTTTGGTATTTCCAATTTTCCCATAGTTCGCCTTCAATACAAGGTCCACTTGTTGTTCCAGTAAGTAAATCAATTAAAAAGCTTGTTGCATTATTACTGGAGAAAGACAACATTTTCCTTACAGCATCAATAATTTCATCTGATAATAATAAACTTCCTTTTTTGATCCAATAAAATGCAGCGAGGCCATAAACCAACTTGACTATGCTAGCGGGATAAACCATTTTTTTATTATTAATACCAGTTCCAAAACCTTTAAATACACGTTTATTTTCACTTTTATAATTAATCCAAGTTATCGAAATATCTTCTCTTAAAAAATCTTTGTTATAAGAGCATGCTCTCCCTAAAATATCATTTAAGGCTAGACTCATTTCTTTACTTAAATAATAAAAGGACATTGTATGGAAAGTTATAAAAATCCTATCTCACTATTTAAACAAACTAATTTTTCAAAAACTATTTGGTGGAAATTAAAAGTTAATATTTCTGGATATCAAAATGAAACAGAAGATAAATTAGTTACTGAAATATTTAAAAATAGAATTTTTAGGCTTATTTATCCAAATATTTATCAAAACAATTATAAAATCTCAAGAATTCTAGTTCAACTATATGAAGATGGTTACGTCTGTTGGATAAATTTAGATGGATTAATTATTGATAAATACGAATTAGGAAAAACTGAGAATTCAATAAAAGAACACTTCTTTATCAAAGATAAAGTTAACTCAATTTTAAAATGGATCAAGGATCAATCTGATTTAAATAATGAATATCTTTGGGGAGGCACATTAGGACCCAATTTTGATTGTTCAGGATTAATTCAGACCGCTTTTTTAAAGCATCAAGTTCAGATACCTCGAGACTCTTTTCAAATAAAAAGTTTTTGTAAACACCTTTTTTATTACAAAGAGTCTTATGCGGCTCTCCTACCTGGGGATCTTTTATTTTTTGGAAATAAAGAAAAATGTGATCATATTGGAATCTACAAGGGAGACGGATTGTATTACCATTGCTCTGGAAAGGATTTTGGCAGAAATGGAATAGGATTAGATACCCTCAAAAAATCTAATGACAGAATCTCATTGTACTATAAATCCAAACTAATCTCGGCAGGAAGAGTAGTTAGAAATTATAGATGGGACAGAACTATACGTTAATTAATAAATCTCACCTTTTAATTTTAAAAGAAATTTAAATGTTACTTATTCTTTTATTGAGGAATTAACCAGCAGTCCAAATATTTTTAATGATTGGCATTATGGTATCTAAGTGTAATGTCCCAACAAGTAACCAAGCAAAAACAGCTCCTCCACATCCCCCTAACCAAAATCCACTTGTAAAGTCAGCCCATCCAGCTCTTGTAAATAGGTCCTTTGGCGGATTAATAACAGTCGCATCTGCAGGTTGAACATTAGGTGCTTTACCAGGTGCGTTGTATAGAACAAAAAGTGCTGTCAAAATATGAACCGCTCCAATAGTAGCGAGAAGTCCAGCTGTTAGAGCAAATTCAGAATTTCTTAATGGGCCAGTCATTGTGAAAGGTCCGTATAGAAGATACCCAAAAGCTGCTCCAGTTTCTAAACCTCTAAAATTAGGGGAAATACCTTCTCTGTAAAAAGGTAAATTATTTATGAAGGCTTTTGTAAAATAACCACTATTAACTGGAGTAGCTAAATTACCAACACAAGGATCAGCAACTGTTTTTACTGCCCATTGTTCTGCTACACCAATATCATTTGGTTGTACAGAAGTATCTATGTATTTCTCATCAAACTTAATAGAACTTGTTGATTCTGAGAATGATTTTTGAAAGTCGCTCATTTTTTTAATAGTTTAGTGTTTGATAATTTATTCAGTTGCTGTAATTAATCTTCCAATCAATACGATAAAAACAGCAGGCATTGCTATACCAATTAATGGAACAAAAATTGAAGGTAAAAGACTTGGTAAATCAGATGGCATAGTTCTTTAAACATCTTTAAACACTTTAGTATTTATAAGGGAAATAGTGTTAATTTTATTACTGGATGATATAAAAATTATTAACTTTTTACATGATAAATTTTTTCGCAATTTTACTTATTATTTTTATAGGAATATTACTTCTATTTTTTAAAAAAAGAAGCTTAAAAAAGTTCATAAATAAAAGGAATATATATTCTATTAAATTAAACAAAAATAATAAATTTTCATCTACTAAAAAAAGTTTTTTTTACAATCACGAAGCAAAAAAGTATTCAGTATTTTATAAAAATTCTCAAAGAAATAATATGTCTATTCTTTTTAAGGGCAATACAGAAAATAAATTAAAGGCATTAAAAATTGCTGAAGAATTAGCTGATAAATCAACATTACCAATTTTAAGAAAAGGCTTAAGGGATATTTCTCCTGAAGTCGTCGAAATGTCAGCTTTATTAATAAGAAAATTCAAGTAAATTCAATTTTGATTAATACTAATTATTGACCTAATTCTGTAAATTGGACGATTTTGACTTTCATGATATGTCCTAATTAAAAGTTCGCTTAATAATCCAAAGCTGAATAATTGAACCCCAGCAATTCCTAATATTAATGAGAACATTAGCAAGGGACGATTTCCAATATCCTCACCCATTATTTTTAAAACTATCAAATAAGAACTCATTGCTAGGCTAATCAAAATACTTATAATTCCAACAAAGCCAAATCCATACATTGGTCTTGTTAAAAATTTAGTCATAAACCAAACAGTTAGTAAATCCATTAAAACTCTAAAAGTTCTATCTATTCCATATTTACTAGATCCATATTGCCTGCTTCTATGATTGACTTTAATTTCTTTAATTCTTGCACCTTCAATATTCGCTAAAACGGGCAGAAACCTGTGAAGTTCTCCATACAGCTTGATGTCATCTATTATTTCTCTCTTGAAAGCTTTTAATGAGCATCCATAATCATGCAACTTCAAACCTGTTACTTGAGCTATTAATTTATTCGCTATTTTTGATGGTATTTTTCTATTTATTAATTTATCTTTTCTATCAAACCTCCATCCACAAATCAAATCATAGCCATTATTAATTTCTGTAATTAATGTAGGAATATCGTTTGGATCATTCTGTAAATCTCCGTCCAAAGTAATGATGATATCTCCTTTAGAATTATCAAAGCCAGCTGACATTGCTGCAGTTTGCCCGTAATTTTTACGAAGGTTAATTACTGACAATTCTTTAATTTTGGAAGTTTGTTGTTTTAATACTTGATGAGTATTATCTTTGGAACCATCGTTTACAACAATCAATTCAAAATTTAATTTATGAAATGACATTACATTTATAACTTCATCCAATAACAAACCAATACTCTCACTTTCATTAAAAACAGGTATGACAATAGAAATTAATTGTTTTATATCTGACATTTATAGTTGATATTAATTATTTAATTTTAACTTAATTTAGAACATTAAAATTAAACAAAAAAAATCACCACAAAAGTGGTGATTCAAATTATTTAATGGAAAATTTAGCCAAATTTACCTGAAGTTGATGCAATAACAAATGCACCAAATGTAAGAATGTTTCCGATCGTGAAATGTGCTAATCCAACTAATCTGGCTTGAACAATTGAGAGAGCAACTGGCTTATCTCTCCAACCAACAAGGTTAGCAATTGGAGTACGCTGATGTGCCCAAACTAAAGTTTCGATTAATTCTTGCCAGTAACCTCGCCATGATATTAGGAACATGAAACCAGTAGCCCAAACTAAGTGACCGAATAGGAACATCCAAGCCCAAGGAGATAAAGAGTTAACTCCAAATGGGTTATATCCATTAATAAGCTGAGCAGAGTTTAACCATAGATAATCTCTGAACCAACCCATAAGATAAGTTCCAGATTCATTAAATTGTGCTACATTACCTTGCCATATCGCTAGGTGTTTCCAATGCCAGTAGAAAGTTACCCATGCGATTAAATTTAATGCCCAGAACATAGCTAAGTACATAGCGTCCCAAGAAGAACTATCACAAGTACCTCCACGTCCAGGTCCATCACAAGGGAATGCATAACCTAAATCTTTCTTGTCAGGAATTAATTTTGTTCCTCTAGCATCAAGTGCACCTTTGATAAGGATTAAAGCGGTTGTATGAAGACCTAAAGCGATAGCATGGTGAACTAAGAAATCTGCAGGACCAATAGGTAAAAAAGCACTTAATGCATCTTGTCTATTAATAAGATCCATCCAGTAATGATTACCTGGTAATGAATTAGCAGCGAGACTTGCTGAGCTTGTAGGATCAGATAATAGAGCGTTAAAGCCGTACATCATTTTACCTTGAGCAGCTTGAACAAATTGAGCAAATACTGGCTCAATTAGAATTTGCTTTTCAGGATTACCAAAAGCTACAACAACATCGTTATGAACATAAATTCCAAGAGTATGGAATCCAAGCAACATTGTTACCCAACTAAGGTGACTAATCAAAGCTTCCTTTGTTCCAAGAACTCTTGCTAATACATTATCTTTATTTAATTCTGGATCGTAATCTCTTACAAAGAAAATAGCTCCATGTGCGAATGCACCAACCATCAAGAACATTGCTATGTACTGATGATGACTATATAAAGCAGATTGTGTAGTGTAATCCCTCGCAATAAAAGCGTAAGAGGGAAGAGCACCCATATGTTGCGCTACAAGAGAAGTAGCTACACCAAGTGATGCTAATGCTAGTCCAAGTTGGAAATGTAATGAATTATTTACAGTTTCGTATATTCCGTCATGGTTAATTCCGAAACTCCCTTTATGAGGGTCATTAGGATGTCTTGTATTATGAGCTTCTGTAATTTCTTTGAGGCTATGACCAATACCAAAAGTATTTCTATACATATGACCAGCAATTACAAAAACTGTTCCAATCGCAATGTGGTGGTGCGCAATATCTGTAAGCCATAAAGCTTCACTTTGAGGATGAAGACCACCTAAGAAAGTAAAGATTGCTGTTCCAGCTCCTTCAGCTGTTCCAAATACTTGATCTAGAGAATCAGGATTTTGCGCATAAGCTCCCCAATTTAAAGTAAAGAAAGGAGCTAATCCTGCAGGGTGTGGAAGCACTGTTAACCAGTTATCCCAACCTACATGCTGTCCTCTTGATTCAGGTATAGCAACATGAACCAAATGACCTGTCCAAGCGATACTGCTAAAACCGAATAAGACAGCCAAATGATGATTTAATCTTGACTCTGCATTTTTAAACCATGCTAGGGAAGGTCGGAATTTTGGCTGTAAGTGTAGCCAACCTGCAAATAGAGTCCAACAAGCCAAAATACTCATGAATATTGAAGCTTGAAAGAGTTGCTCATTAGTTCTCATTCCAATTGTGTACCACCAATGATAGAGACCTGAATAAGCGATGTTTACTGGACCGCTTGCTCCAGCTTGTGTCATCGCTTCTGTGATACCAGATCCAAAATGAGGATCCCAAATAGCATGAGCGATAGGTCGGACATGAGTTGGGTCAAGTACAAATTGCTCAAAGTTACCCTGCCAAGCAATATGAAATAAGTTACCAGCCACCCAGAGAGCGATTATTGCTAGATGCCCGAAATGAGTAGAGAACAACTTCTGATAAAGTTTTTCTTCGGTCATACCATCATGACTTTCAAAGTCATGAGCGGTAGCTATTCCGTACCATATTCTTCGGGTTGTGGGGTCCTGAGCTAGACCCTGGTTAAATGATGGAAATTTTGTTGCCATTGAATTAAAAAGGTGAAGTTCAGGTTATTAGCCCAGACCGAAAAGGCGAGCGTGGAAGAAGGCCCATGTGGTAGCAATACCACCTACAAGAAAGTGTGTAACACCGACTGCACGTCCCTGTGTAATAGAAAGAGCTCGTGGTTGAATAGTTGGTGCAACCTTTAATTTATTGTGAGCCCAAACAATTGATTCGAACAATTCTTGCCAATATCCTCTTCCGCTGAAGAGGAACATTAAACTGAACGCCCATATAAAGTGAGCTCCTAAGAACATCAAACCGTACATACTTATTGATTGACCATAGCTTGTTAGTACTTGAGAAGCTTGAGCCCAGAGGAAATCTCTTAGCCAACCATTGATAGTAATTGAACTTTGTGCGAAATTACCACCAGTGAGTCCCCAGACATCACTCTGCATTTTCCAAGAGAAGTGGAAAATAACTATTGATAAACAGTTATACATCCAGAAGAGAGCCAAGAAAACGTGATCCCATGAAGAAACTTGACATGTACCACCTCTTCCAGGACCATCACAAGGGAATCTAAATCCTAAAGAAGCTTTATCAGGGATCAACCTTGAACTTCTTGCATAAAGTACTCCTTTAAGAAGTATCAAAACAGTTACATGGATTTGGAAAGCATGAATATGATGAATCATTAAATCAGCTGTACCTAAAGGGATTGGCGCTATAGCAACCTTTCCACCAACTTCTACTAAACTTCCATTAAAAACTTCACTTAAAGCTTTGTGAGGTAAAGCTTCAGCAGTACCTGCTAGAAGAGAAGTGCCAACAGCAGATGCTTGAATACTCTGCACCCATTGAGCAAAGATTGGCTGAAGTTGGATTGCAGAATCACTAAACATATCTTGAGGTCTACCTAAAGCTCTCATAGTATCGTTATGAATATAGAGTCCAAAACTATGGAATCCTAGCCACATACATACCCAGTTCAAGTGACTGATTAAAGCATCTCTTGCCTTAAGAATTCTGTCTAATACATTATCAATATGTTTTGCTGGATCGTAATCTCTAACCATTGCAATTCCCGCATGCGCACCTGCTCCTACTATGAATAATCCACCTATCCACATGTGATGGGTAAATAATCCAAGTACTGTCATATAGTCAGTAGCTATATAAGGATATGGTGGCATCGCATACATGTGATGAGATACAAGAATACTTATTGATCCAAGCATCGCTAGGTTTACTGATAGCTGAGCATGTCTACTTTCTGCCATAAACTCAAAAAGACCTTGATGACCTTTAGGAGCAGGGAATAATATTGGGTCTCCTTGTTGTGAATCTAATATTTCTTTCATACTATGACCAATACCGTAATTGGTTCTATACATATGACCACCGATTATTGCTATTACACCAAAAGCTAAATGATGATGTGAAACATCAGTCATCCATAAGCTTCCTGTAACAGGATTAAGTCCGCCTTTAAAAGTAAGGAAGTCTGAGAAAGCTAACCAATTTAAACTGAAGAAATTGCCTGTACCACTTGCTAATCCAGGAAATATCTGACTAATAATTTGTGGATCGCAGAGTTGATGTGGCATAGGAATATCTGCAATAGTTGCTATTTCTTTGCCATTAATAACTAAAGGAGAGCCTGCATCAATTGCATCTAAGAGAGCTGCAGTAGGAGCTCCTATATGAATACAATGACCTGCCCATGCTAAAGATCCTAGACCTACTAAACCAGCTATATGGTGGTTAAGCATAGACTCAATATTTTGGAACCACTCCATTTTAGGAGCTGCTTTGTGATAATGAAAAATTCCAGCATGAAGCATAAGTGCAGCCATTACTACAGCACCTATTGCTAAAGCCATCAGTTCACTCTCATTAGTGATTCCCCATGCTCGCCACATGTGGAATATTCCTGAACTAATTTGAATACCGTTGTAGTTAGCTCCAAGATCAGCATTAAGCATTTCTTGACCAACGATTGCCCATACTTGCTGAGCTCCAGGTTTGACATGAGTTGGGTCAGCTAACCAACCTGAATAATTAGAAAATCTTGCTCCATGGAAAAATGCAGCACTCATCCATATAAAGATGACTGCAAGATGTCCAAAATGAGCTGAAAAGATTTTTCTTGTCGCTTCTTCAGCATCGCCTGTATGCACATCGAAATCATGTGCATCTGCATGCAAATTCCAGATCCAAGTTGTAGTTTTTGGACCTTTAGATAATTTACTTGACCAGAAACCTGGCTTATCTAATTTGGCAAAATCAATAGGTCTTGGATCGGCCTTGACAGGATCCTCCAAAACTTTTTTGTTTTTTTCTCCACTTTCTGGTGGGCTGATGGTCATCTAGCACCTCGAAAATAATTGACATTAAAGCCGATTGATCGGATCTTGAACCTATATTTAATGATAATGTTCAAGAAAACGAATCCTTCGGTACTTTAGATATTCGTTTCAAAAATAATAAGGCAAAGATTCTTTCGTTATGCATTAACGTAACAAATGTTCTAATGATTGTTACTATATGAATATTTTGTTAAATTCTAGTCTATGACTAAATTATGGGTATTTTTACCCAAATTTTATATAAATTTCTTAAATTTTTTTTTATATTTCAAAGAAATTTTTTTGAATCAAGCGACAGGATATAATTTCAAAGTTACTATCAATAGTTTCTAATTTGAAAGGCATTGCGATAGGTCTATCTAATAATTCAAAAGAAATTTTAAAAAGGCTTAAAAAAACCGAGTTTGTCAAAGACATCTATATTGCAAGTTCTTCAAAAGAAGATGAAAAGGAAAATGAACTTATTCCAGTACAAAAACCTAAGGAAATCTTACTAAAAAAATGGCCTGAGATAGATCTAATAATTTTTATAGGCTCAATTGCTGCATCAATACGCATAATAAATTCATTTTTAACCTCTAAAGATCAAGATCCAGGAGTAATAGTTATAGATAACAAATGTTCCAAGATAGTTCCTTTAATTGGCTTACATCAGTCAAATACGCAATATATTGCATTTCAAATTGCCAATTTACTTGGTGGCGAAATAATAGAAACTAATAATTCCAATGATCAAAGCTTCTTAAATCTTGATGCATTTGGGAATCAATGGGGTTGGGAAAGATCAGGCGACATAAAGGATTGGTCAAAACTAGTAATTAAACAAGCTAAGAACGAAGAAATATTTTGCAAACAATTATCTGGTAATAGTTTGTGGAAAAATTCAGAATCAGGGGAGATTGTTAATCAAATCAATGAAAAAGAAATTGAAAAACCAGATTCAACATTTCATGTGAGTATATTCGAAAATCATGAAACAACTTGGCATCCGCCAGTATTATGGATTGGCATTGGATGTGAAAGAAATACAAGCAAAGAATTAATAGCAAATTCTTTAAATAATTTATTGGAATCGAGAAATTTATCGAAGTATGCAATTGCGGGACTTGCAACGGTTGATATAAAAAAAGATGAGAAAGGAATTTTAGAACTTGCTGAAGAAAAAAACTTGCCTTTAAAGTTTTTTAGTAAAGAAGATCTTTCAAAAATAATTGTTCCAAATCCTTCAAGTGTTGTAGAAAAGGAAATTGGCACCCCTTCTGTAGCGGAAGCCTCTTGTTTACTCGCAGCAGGAGAAGAATCAAAATTATTAGAAGAAAAAAGAATTTTTAAAAATCAATCTGGGGCAGTAACTATCGCTGTAGCAGAATCAAAAAATCAATATAATCCAACCCATGGCGAAATACATATTATTGGAAGTGGTCCTGGTGATATCTCCTTCCTAACCAGTAATGCAAAAAAAGCACTTTCAAGATGTACTGTTTGGATCGGATACAAAATGTATTTAGATTTAATTAAGTCCTTAAAAAGAAGTGACCAAGTTTTAATTGAAAGTAAACTTACTGAAGAAGAAGATAGATGCAGTAAAGCAATTAAACTAGCTGAGGAAGGAATAAAAGTGGCTTTAATTTCTTCAGGGGAATCTGGATTTTATGGCATGGCAGGTTTACTTTTAGAATTACTTCAAAAAATTAAAAAAAAATATAGACCTTACTTTGAAGTACATCCAGGTATAAGTAGTGTTCAATTAGCGGCTGCGATTAGTGGAGCACCACTAATGAATGACTTTTGTTCAGTAAGCTTAAGCGATAAATTAACTCCATGGTCTTTAATAGAAAAAAGAATTGAAGGAGCTCTTGTTGGTGACTTTGTAATAGCTTTATTTAATCCTCAATCTATTGAAAGAAATTGGCAGCTAAAAAGTGTAATAGATAAATGTTTACAATCTAGGGATGGTGATACTCCAGTTTTAATAGCTAGACAAGTAGGTAGAGAAAATCAAACTAAAAAATTTTTTACTTTAAACACCATTCCTTTTAAAGAAATTGATATGCTATCAATAATTATTATTGGAAATTCTCAAACAACTTTAGTTGACGAAATATTTCTCACTCCCAGAGGATATTTACAAAATGAAGTTTAGATAATCCATGATTTTATAAATAGAATGTTTTTCTTTGCTTTTTCTTTATAAAAATACTAATCTTTTATAATAAGAATGTAAGACAATTCATTGAAAAATATTGGTTTAATTTTGTTTGATATAGATGGGGTAATCCGCAGCGTGGAAAATAGTTACAGACTTTCATTAAAAAAAACAGTTTACAAATTTTCCGGATGGGAGCCAAGTTATATAGATATTGATAATGCAAAAAATGAAGGGATCTGGAATAATGACTGGGATTTAAGTTTAGAACTTATAAAAAGATATATAAAAAAGAAGAACTTAAACATTAAAATTCCTCAAAGAGAGGAAATAGTAAAATGTTTTGAAAAGTTTTACTTTGGTGGAGATCCAAATAAAGATAGTAAATATTGGTCTGGTTACATTACAAATGAGGAGTTATTAGTTGATAAAAAGTTTTTTGATTTAATTCAAGGTAATGGAATAATCTGGGGTTTTGTTAGTGGTGCAGAGTCTGCTTCTGCAAAATTTGTTTTAGAAAAAAGACTTGGACTAAAATCACCACCATTAATATCTATGGGAGATGCCCCTGAAAAGCCTGATCCTAAGGGTTTTATTAACTTATCAAAAAAGCTTATTGGAGATAAACTTGGCAAATCAAATATTCCCATTGCATATGTAGGAGATACTATTGCAGATATAAATACAGTTATAAACGCTAGAAAGGAAATCCCATCTCAGAAATTCATAAGTATCGGTATAGCTCCACCTCATTTACATTTAAATTTTCGATTAAAAGAACGTAATTATTACGAAACAAATCTTAGAAATGCAGGCGCTGACATGATTTTAAATTCTATTTATGACCTTAAAGATATTAATCTTGACTTGTTTTAAAACAAATACTAATTAAAAATTTTCTAAATAAATCACGGAGAGGGAGGGATTCGAACCCTCGACAAAAGTTACCTCCTGTAACTCCTTAGCAGGGAGCCGCTTTCAACCACTCAGCCACCTCTCCAGTTCCTATACATTATCAATTTTTCTGCAAACATTCAAAATTTTTTATTTAATCGAAATGTCTAATCTACTTGAACTTTCGGTAATCTATTTTTAAAAGAACAAAGAATTTCCCAAGGGATAGTATTAGATTCTCTTGCCCATTCAAGAGGAGAAATTGTTTTATCCCCATCAGATCCTAGTAATAACATGGTACTACCAACTTTAATTTCATTAGAATCTGTTATGTCTACCATCATTTGGTCCATAGTTATAGATCCAACTTGAGGATAAAATTTATTATTGTGGATAACGTTAATCTTGCCTGAAAGATTTCTTGGTACACCATCCGCATAACCAATACTTAATACAGCTAACTTAGTTTTTCTATGACTCACAAATTTGCCTCCATAACTTACACTTACACCTTTATCAATAGTTCTTATAAAAGCTACTTTGACCTTCAAAGATAAAGCTGGTTTAAGTAATAAATTTTTATCTATTTTTGCTAGAGGACTGTATCCGTACATAGAAAGTCCAACTCGCACCATGTGCAAATGAAAATCTTTGCTAAGAAGCATTCCCGCTGAATTAGCCAAATGAATTTTAATTTGATTACTGCTATCCAGATTAATTTGCTTTAATAATTTATTAAACTTCAGTCTTTGTAATTGTGTAATGCTTTGAGAATCTAATGCTTTATCTTCATCTGCAGACGATAAATGACTATAAATTCCTTCTATTGAAATATTCTCAAAAGATTTTATTTTTTCAAATTGCTGAACAAATTTATTAGATTCAAATCCTAATCTTGACATTCCAGTATCAACCTTAAGATGTAATGAAAATTTCAACCCAAAGTGCTTCCCGATATTATTGCAAACTAAACACTCTCTTATACTACTTATAGTTGGCATAAGATCATTTTTAAAGGATATTATTAAATCTCTTTTTGTATATAGATTTCCGAGAATAAGAATTGGTTTTTTAACTCCAAAAGAACGTAGCTTAATGCCTTCTTTTAAAGTTGCAACGCCTAATTGCGAAGCTCCCCCTTTGATAGCATATTCAGATACTACTTTTGCATCATGTCCATATCCATCAGCTTTAACGACTGCCATAAACTGACAATTTTTACTTAATTTTGATCTTAACTGTCTAACGTTTTTTTCTATTGCTTTACCTTTAACTTCAATCCATGCTCTTTGTTTTAGATCTATATCTTTTTCAAAATTTGGAAATTTTTCAAAATTAAAAACCTGATTTGTTTGCCTATTTTGCATTAACTTTGCACAAATTTATGCGCTTATTGAAATATACAGTTAGCATGACATGTAAATTGTATTTTGGCATGGGCCAGACTCTAGTTTTAAATGCATCTTATGAACCTTTAAACATCACTTCCTGGCGAAGAGCAGTAATTTTGATGATTAAAGGTAAAGCAGAAAGCTTAGAGGAAGATATAACATATTCAATTCATAGCGGGAAAAAGTTGCCGACAGTTATAAGACTTCGTTACTACGTCAAAGTTCCTTTTAGAGAGGTTTCTTTAACAAGAAAAAATATTCTTCTCAGAGATAATAATTCTTGCCAATACTGTAATTATAGGGGTAATGACCTATCAATAGATCATGTTTTACCGAGAAGCAGAGGTGGAACAGATAATTGGGAAAATGTTACTACAGCATGTCTCAGATGTAATGTACAAAAAGGTAATCGAACCCCAGAAGAGGCGAATATGCCCTTAAAACGCAAGCCTTATCGTCCATTAAGTAATCTAAATTTTGAAGCTACAAGACAAATTGACTCTGGCAAGCATAAAGAATGGAGTAAATACGTAGTAGGGGTTGAAATCTAAAAAAAATCTTAATTTACTTCTTTATTAAAATCTTCCATCATTCTTTTTTGTTCTTGCGCTATGCATGCATTAATCACTTCTTCTAATTGACCAGCAAGAATTGGCTCAAGAGAAAAATTGGAACCTAATCTATGATCAGTTGTTCTGTTATCTTTAAAATTATAAGTTCTGATTTTTTCACTTCTATCGCCTGTTCCAACCTGGGAAAGCCTTTGTGATCTCTCTTTTGCATTGGCTTCTTTTAATTGAATTTCATACAATTTAGCTCTTAAAATTTCCATTGCTCGTTCGCGATTTTGCAATTGTGATCTTTCTTGAGTACAAAAAACTCTTATTCCTGTAGGCTTGTGGAGAAGATCAATAGCTGTCTCTACCTTATTAACATTTTGTCCCCCTGCACCTCCTGATCTTGCTGTTCCAACCTCTAGATCTGTTGGATCAATTTTAACTTCAACAGGATCAGCCTCAGGCATAACGGCAACTGTAGCAGTAGAGGTGTGAACTCTACCTTGAGATTCAGTAGCTGGAACTCTTTGGACTCTATGTACACCAGCCTCAAATTTAAGTTGACTATATACAGAATCTCCCTTAACGGAGATAACTAACTCCTTAAATCCTCCCATATCTGACTCAGAAGCACTAACAGGTTTTACAGACCATCCAATTTTTTGTCCATATCTTTCATACATTCTTGCTAAATCACCCGCCCAGATACAGGCCTCGTTACCTCCAGCACCGGCTCTGATTTCTAACATTACACTTCTTTCATCTCTTGGGTCTTTTGGCAATAAGGCGATTGTGGTTTTTTGAATCAGTTCACTCTTAGATTCCTCGAGAGTTATTAACTCCTCATTTATCAAAGATTCCATTTCTTTATCATTTCTATTCTCTTTTAGTAGATTTTTTGAATCTTCTATTTCTTTATCTGTATCAAGCAACTTATTAAAATCAATCACCAAAGGTTCCAATTTTGATCTTTCTCTTGCTATTGATTCTAATTTTTTGGGATCATTAGCTATATCAGGATCTGCAAGTTGCACTTCCAAATTTTCAAAACTTTCTGAAGCAGTTTTCAACCTTGCAATTAATGTTGAGTATTCCAATTGAAATTATGCTTAATTTTGAAAATTCTATTTTTTAGAATCTTTTTTTTCTTTTTGATCTTTTGTTGTGGCTGAATTAGCTGTACCCATTCCATATTTTTTCATAAACCTATCAACCCTACCTTCTGTATCAAGAATCTTTTGAGTTCCAGTGAAGAAAGGATGATTACCACTCCAGACATCAACATGTAGTTCAGGCTGCGTGGAACCAGTAGTCATCACAACTTCTCCATTACAAATAACTTTTGCATCTGGATACCATTTTGGGTGTATTTCTGATTTTGGCATAATTTAAATTCCTTTAACGTTTAGAGAATTGAGGAGCTTTTCTTGCTTTTTTAAGACCATATTTTCTTCTTTCCTTAGCTCTAGGATCTCTACTGAGATGGCCTTCCGTTTTTAGCGGTTTCCTATTGTCAGGAGATAATTCACAAAGTGCTCGAGCTGTACCTTGCTTTATAGCATCTGCTTGACCTGTCAATCCACCACCAAAAACATTTACCAAAATATCATAAGAATTTTCAAGGCCTAGTGTTTGCAAAGGTGCTTTTATTGAATTTAAATGAAGAGGATTAAAGTTTAAGTAATCATCTCCAGCACGACCATTAATTTTTATTAGTCCATTTCCTGGAATCAAGCGAACTCTAGCAACTGAAGTTTTTCTTCTTCCAGTTCCCCAATACACAGCTTTGTTTTTTATTTGACTATTCATTTTGATAAATTAACTATTTAATAATACAGGATTCTGTGCAGCATGAGGATGATCAGCACCTTTATAAACTTTAAGTTTTTTAAATTGCTGTCTTCCTAAAGAGTTATGAGGGAGCATGCCCTTAACAGCTTGCTCAATAATTCTTTCAGGAATTCTTTCTTGTAAAGACTCAAATTTTTCAATTTTCATTCCTCCTGGTCTTCCAGAATGTCTCCTATACAATTTTTGTGATGCTTTTTTACCTGTTACCTCAACTTTCTCGGCATTTACTACAATAACAAAATCTCCAGTATCTAGATGAGGTGTAAATGTTGGTTTATTCTTACCTCTCAATACAGTTGCAATTTCTGTAGCAAGTCTACCAAGCGTCTTATCTTTTGCGTCAACTAAAAACCAATTTCTTTCAATTGTTTCTAAAGATGGCGTACTTGTTTTATTCATTTACCAAATTTCTGCAAATAAAATTTAAATTAGTCTTAAATTCTACCTTATTGAAGGAATATTAAACAACAGTTTTGAATGATTTACACAAAAAATTCGCTTAATTAAACCTTACTTAAGAAAAACCCTTAATTAAAAATACAGGGAAAAAATCATTGTTATTAGTCTTTTTAAAAACATTTTCTTCATAAACAGCATTTACAAAACATAACCCCTTAGCTGGAGCAGATTCTTTAACATCATTTTTCTTTTTGTTTACCCATCTATCTGTAAAAATTTCTGGCGATATTTTGTTTTCTCCAACTAATACTAGTTGACCTATAATTAACCGGACCATGCCATATAGAAAACCAGTAGCTTTAATATCAACAAAAATCAAATCTTCTACTCTTTTAATATCTATATTTTTAATTTTTGTGATTGAGTTTATTCTATTACTACCACTTTTATGAAAAGCAAAAAAATCATGTTCTCCTATCATTTTCCTGGATGCATTTAACATTAAAACTTCATCTAATACTTTTTGATATCTATGCCATGACCAATTATTGATAAACAAGTTTGGAAATTTACTGTTATTAATGACATATCGATAATGTCTATACATCGCTGAATAGCATGCATGCCAACTGTCTTTTACCTCAACTGATTCCAAGATCCTAATTGATGAGGGTAAAAGACTATTTAAGACATCAGAATAACTATTTCCTGGAATAACACAATCAACATCAAAGTGTACTACTTGTCCTGATGCATGAACCCCAGCATCAGTCCTCCCTGCTGCAAAAGTCTTTACTGTATTATTTGTAATCTTTAAGAGAGCTCTGTCTAAAATTTCTTGGACGGTTTTTGCATTTTTTTGTTTTTGCCAACCTGAATAATGAGATCCATCATATTGAACTAGTAAAGCTACCCTTTTCAAAAGTTATTTTTTAAGTAAAAGCCCCTATAATTGACTAACCTAAACAAGCTCGATTATAGCCATCTGAGCATTATCGCCTTTTCTAGATACAGTTCTGACAATGCGTGTATAACCACCATTTCTTTCTCCATATCTTTCCTTTGCTTTTTCAAATAATGAATGAACTAATTTTTTATCATAAATATATCCAATAGCTCTTCTCCTAGAAGCCAAACTTCCCTCTTTGGCGAGTGAAATCATTCTTTCAGCTTCATTTCTTAAAGCTTTTGCCCTAGCTTTTGTTGTCGTTACTCTACCTTCTCTAATTAATTGTGTAGTTAAACCTCTTAGAAGTGCTTTCCTCTGATCAGCAGGTTTACTTAATAATGGAATTCTAAGTTGGTGTCTCATAATCTTAAAAAATGTTAAACAGATGTTCTGCTTTGTGGAATAGAAATGCCTATGCGCTCAAGAGCTTCAATAACCTCATCTGCAGATTTAGAGCCAAAGTTCTTAATTTCAAGAAGATCTTCATAGCTGAAGCCCATTAAATCCGAAACTGAGTTAACTTGCGCCCGTTTCAAACAATTATATGCTCTAACGGACAAGTTTAGTTCCTCGAGAGGAATTTGAGCTTCAGGAGATGGTTCAGGTTCTTCTGGGATCTCTTCAACCATGGTAACAGTGGCAAGAGGTTGAAAGAGTTCTATTAGCTGATTTGCAGCTTCAGCAATTGCATCATCAGGACTTGTTGAGCCATCAGTTACTACTTCCATTTTTAATCTTTCTCTGCCTATTCCACCCTCGGCTACAGCCGTTTCATCAATTGTAAAATTGACTCTTTTCACTGGCATAAATACTGCATCTATTTGAAGTAAATCAATAGCAGTTGTCTCTTCATTCTTACGATCAACGGGTCTATAGCCCACACCTCTTTCAACATGGATTTCTAATTCTAAGTTATGACCTTCCTGAATAGTTGCGATTGGCTTTTCTCCATCAACAATTTCTACTTGAGATGAGAATTGTATATCATTTGCCTTTACCTCCATTGGTCCGCTTGCTACCAACCTGCCGATTTCAATCTCTGGGTTAGTACTATTAATTGAAAGCTGCTTACAATTGAGAAGAATATCTAATACGTCTTCTCTAACTCCAGGAATAGTTGCATATTCATGGTTAATTCCTGCTATCCTAACTGCAGTAACTGCACTTCCTTCGAGTCCGCCCATAAGGACTCTTCTAAGTGAATTACCCAAAGTTGTAGCTTGCCCTCTTTCTAAAGGGCCAATTAAAAAAGTTCCTGTTTGGGAGCGATCATCTGCTATTTGATGGTCGATTCTTTCAATCTGGTATTGCAACACGGAAAAAAATAAGGTTAAAAGTTTTTGTGGGGGGGGGTTAGAGAATGGTTAAGACTTAAACGCGTCTCCGTTTAGGTCTTCTACATCCATTATGAGGTAATGGAGTAACATCTCTTATTAGAGTTATTTCTAAACCGGCCACTTGTAAAGCTCTTATGGCCGTTTCCCTACCTGATCCTGGTCCTCTAACTAATACTTCTATTTGTCTCATACCTTGATCAAGTGCTCTTCTAGCTGCCGCTTCAGCTGCTGTTTGAGCAGCAAATGGAGTACCTTTTCGAGCGCCTTTAAAACCGCTTGCTCCTGCAGAAGACCAGGAAATTACTTGCCCAGAAGTATCAGTAATCGAAACAATAGTATTATTAAATGTGCTTTGAATATGTACAACACCATTAGGTACATTTCGTTTAGATTTCTTAGAACCTGTTTTTTTTGCTGTAGCTGCCATGATGATTTAATTTAATACTGGAATTAGTTGATAGATTTAATTAATTATTTTTTCCTTCCAGCAACTGTTTTTCTTGAACCCCTTCTTGTTCTTGCATTAGTTCTAGTTCTTTGGCCCCTTACAGGAAGACTCATTCGATGTCTTCTGCCTCTCACGCAACCAATATCTTGTAAACGTTTTAAAGCCATTCCCTCTTTTCTTCGCAAATCACCTTCTAAAGTGAATTCCTCCGTAGCACCTCTAAGTTTTTGCACATCAGAGTCTGAAAGATCTTTGACCCGAATATCTGGGTTTACACCTGTGCTAGCAAGAATTAGCTTTGATCTAGTTAAACCAATTCCATAGACGTATGTAAGTGCAATTTCAACTCGCTTTTCGCGAGGTATGTCAATTCCTGCAATCCTGGCCACGTGTTTTGAGTAAGTAAAGTTTGAATTAAAGGGCTTTGAATTTAACCCTGACGCTGTTTATTGCGAGGTCTTTTCTTGTTAATAACATAGATTTTACCTCTTCTCCTCACGATCTGATCGTCAGGACTAATTTTTTTGACTGAAGATCTGACCTTCATAGGTGGTTTTAAAATAAAACATTAATTTTATATTCTACATCATCATATAGCCATTTTTTGTTTGATATCAGAGGAAATGATTTTTAAATCTCTATCTGCATCAATATATTCTAGCAATGAAAGATCTTTAAAATATTTTATCAATGGTTCTGTAGTCTTTTTATAAATTTTAACTCTTGTTCTAATCGTCTCTTCAGTATCATCTCTTCTTCCTCTTAAAAGTAATCGCTTAATTAGAACTTCCTCGGGAATATCCAAGTAAAAAACCATTTCTAAAGGTTGATTGATTTCAAGCAATACCTCATTCAATGAATTTGCTTGCGATAAATTTCTAGGATAGCCATCTAAAATCCAACCTTTATTATCCTTATCTAAATTTTGCCTCACAATTTTTAATACAAGTTCGTCACTTACAAGTTCTCCACGGTTAATAACATCTTTTACCTCACTACCTAGACTAGTATTCATTTCGATTTCTTTTCTTAATAATTCACCTGTAGAAAGGTGCAAATAAGAATAAGTTTTACTTAGTAATTCAGCCTGAGTCCCTTTGCCAGCGCCTGGTGCGCCCAAAAATAGTAAATGTTTTTTCATTAATTGTTAATCAGTCCCTCATACCTTTGAGAAATAACATAAGTTTGGATTTGCTTGGCAGTGTCAATAGCAACACCAACAAGAATAAGTAACGAAGTTGCCCCTAAACCTTGAAAAGTCTGGACATTCGTCGCTCTTTCAACTGCAGCTGGAATAATAGCTACTGATCCAAGAAATAATCCTCCTAATAATGTCAACCTATTTTGAATGCCTGATAAGTAGTTTGCAGTTTTAGTTCCAGGTCTAACCCCAGGGATTGCTACTCCTCCCTTCTTTAAATTTGATGCTACGTCAATTGGATTAATTGTAAGAGATGCATAAAAAAAGGAGAATCCCAAAATTAAGGCAAAAAATGTAAGAGCATATGGCCATGGATTTGAAGATCCAGGATTTAAACTACTAGCTAATTTTATTAAAACTGGATTACCAGTTACATTTGCAATAGTTATGGGTAAAAAAATTAAGGCAGATGCGAAAATAATCGGCATAACTCCTCCAGCATTTAACTTTAAAGGTAAATAACTTTGCCTTGTTGGAAGTAATGTTGAATTACCTATTTGTCTTTTTGCACTAACAATAGGAATTCTTCTCGCTCCCTCTTGGACAAAAATTATCCCAACAATTGTTAGTAAAAAGACTCCAAGTAAAACTGCTATACCCAAAACATCTCCTCTATCTCCAGTTTGAGCTTTTTCAATAGTTGAACTTAAAGCCTTTGGCAAAGTCGAAACAATATTCAAAAATATTACCAATGAAGCTCCTTGTCCTATACCTTTCTCTGTAATAATTTCACTAAACCACATTACTAACATTGAGCCAGTTACTAAGGCTATTGAGGTTTGCAAGACAAATGTAGTTTCACTTATGCCTTGGATTGCATATTGTCTAAGGATTAAAGAAAAAATAATACTCTGCAAAAAACCCCATCCTAAAGAAACATATCTAGTGATTTGAGCAATTTTCCTTCTCCCTGCTTCACCCTCATTTTTTTGTAAATCTTCTAGAACAGGCAAAGAAGCTGTAAGAAGCTGAATAATAATTGATGCGTTGATAAAAGGGAGTATACCCAATGCAAATATTCCTAGAGTTGAAATTCCGCCGCCAGTAAAAATATCTAAAAAACCTATTAATTGGCCACCTTGGTCTATAAAACTTTTAAAAGCAACCCTATCAATACCAGGCATAGGGATATAAATACCTAGTCTGACTAAAAGAAGTAGACCTAAAGTGGTTAAAACTCTACTTCTTAATTCTTTATTTAAAAATAATTGGGAAAGTATTTCAGAAGCGCTGGGATTTCTACTTTTGTTGACAAACATTTTTGAAGCTTACCTAAATTTTTAGTAAATTTATTTATTATTTATAAGCTCGCAGGATCCACCTGCATCCTCAATTTTTTGTTTTGCAACTTTTGTAAATGCATGAGCTTGAACTTTTAACTTCACATTGAGTTTTCCGTTACCAAGTATTTTTAAAGGGAATTTAGGCTTGAAGATCAATCCTTTCTTAACTAGTGAATCTAGGTTAACAATATCGTTATCTTTGAAATCATTTAATTTTTCTAAATTAATTATGGAAAAGTTCTTTTGATTAATTATTTCAAAGTGCTTTAATTTTGGAACTCTTCTATATAGAGGCATTTGGCCTCCTTCAAAACCTGGACGTGTGGGTCTTCCTGAACGTGACTTTTGTCCTCTCATTCCAAAACCACATGAAGCACCCTGGCCGGCTGCAATACCTCTACCCTTTCTTAACTTTTTCTTTCTCGAGCCAGAGTTTGATTTAAGTGTATTTAATGTTGAAGTCATAGTTTTAAGAATAGAGCTGTTCAAGTGAGATGCCTCTTTCCCTTGAGGCAGATTTGTGTGTTCTTAACTGAGAGAGAGCCACCATAGCAGCTCTTGCATTATTCAATGGTGTTTTACTACCCAATCTTTTTGCTAAGACATTTTTTATACCTGCTAATTCTAAAACAGTTCTTATTGAACCACCAGCAATTACACCGGTACCTGGTGCAGCTGGTCTAATTAGTACATTAGCAGCACCATCTCGACCTTTAGATAAAGTCGGTATTGAATTATTTGGAGTTAAGGGAACCCTTACAAGATTCTTTTTACCGTCTGAAACACCCTTTCTTACCGCACCAATGACATCTCCTGCTTTACCAACTCCAACTCCAACTTGACCTTTCTCATTACCAACAACAACAATTGCTCTAAAACTCATTTTTTTTCCACCCTTAACAGTTTTAGAGACGCGTCGAATCTGAACAACCCTTTCTTGCCAATCAGAATCTCTCTCTAGATTTTTTGAATCACCTCTTCTATTTCTTTTTCGATCATTCCGATTATTCTTTTTTTGTTCTACGGGAGTAGCTCCAGGAACATTATCGTTATTGGATTGAATTTCTTGTTTTGTTGGAGTGTCAGTCATAGTAAAAAATTAAGAGTTAGAATTCTAGGCCAGCTTCACGAGCAGCATCTGCAAGCGCCTTTACTCTACCGTGATATAAATTACCTCCACGGTCAAAAATCACTTGCTTAATACCTTTTTTTATCGCTCTCTTTGCTAATAATTTTCCAACAATGGAAGAAGAATTACAATCAGAGGGTAACTTCTCAGATTTTTCTCTTAGTTCTTTATCAACAGTTGAAGCTGAGCAAATAGTTGTTTGAGCGCTATCATCTATAACCTGAGCATAAATATGATTATTAGAGCGAAAAACAGACAATCTTGGACGAGTTGCATCTCCAATTAAGAATCTCCTTAATCTTCTATGTCTTTTTTTGGTTTGTGATTTCCTGGAAAGTTTGGTCATTTTTTTAATTGGAATTATTTTTTGCCAGATTTACCAGCTTTTCTGAGAATTCTCTCATCATGATATTTAATCCCTTTACCTTTATATGGTTCTGGAGGTCTAATTGATCTGATTTTTGCTGCTTCATTACCAACAATTTCCTTATCAATTCCAGATACAGTAACGTTTGTATTACTCTCAACCTTGTATGTTATACCATCAGGGGGGATCATTTCTATAGGATGACTATATCCTGCACTAACAACTAGATTTTTACCTTTTACTTGTGCTCTCGATCCAACTCCTACAATTTCAAGTTTTTTTGAAAAACCTTGACTAACCCCTTCAACCATATTTGCAATTAAAGCTCTACATAAACCATGTCTTTGCCTTGAGAATATTTTGGTAGTGGTAGGACTTACGACAACAGTATTATCTTTTTTATCAAAACTAACTCCTTCTGGCATCTTACGTTTTAACTCACCCTTAGGGCCTTTAACTGTAACTGTTAATCCATCAAAATCAACAGATACTTTATCTGGTATTAGTACTGGTGTTTTTCCAATTCTTGACATGATTAATCCTCCTTAATAAACATAGCAAAGTACTTCACCACCTATACCTTGCTTCCTAGCATCGCGATCACTCATGACACCTTTAGAAGTAGATATAATAGCAACTCCAAGACCTCCTAGTACTTTTGGTAAAGCTCTTGTATTTTTATAAATTCTCAAGCCAGGTTTACTAACTCTTTGCATGGATCGAATAGTAGGGAATTTATTCTTGCCACTATATTTTAGACCAAGTATTATTTGTGACTGATAGCCTTCACCTTCTTCATTAATGTCAGAAATGAAACCCTCTTTTTGAAGTACTTTTGCAATACTTAGGGACATTTTTGAACTTGGGATTGATGTGGTTGTATGCTTTTTTTGACTCGCATTTCTAATTCGAGTAAGCATATCTGAAATAGGATCGTGATTTGACATGGTTTTAATTTAATTCTTACTAAAAGGCATTCCTAACTCTTGCAAGAGAGCTTTACCCTCTTGATCTGATCTCGCACTAGTGACAATAGTTATATCCATACCTCTTATTGAATCTATTTTATCAAAAGAGATTTCAGGAAAAATTAATTGCTCTTTCACTCCAACAGTGTAATTCCCTCTCCCATCAAAACTTTTTGGATTAACTCCTCTAAAGTCTCTTATTCTTGGTAAAGCTAGATTTATAAATCTCTCTAAGAAGGAATACATCCTGTCACCTCTCAAAGTTACAGTACAACCAATTGGCATACCCTCACGAATTTTAAAACCCGCGATAGCTTTTTTGGCCCTAGTTACTAGTGCCTTTTGCCCTGTAATTGTTGCCATTTCATTCAAGGAAGCCTCTAGAGCTTTTGAATTTGAAGCTGCCTCACCAAGACCTCTGTTAACGTTGACTTTGACAACTTTAGGTACTTGATGAATATTTTTAAGACCAAGGTCTTTTAAAAGTTTTGGTCTAATTGATTCTTTGTAGCGATTTTTTAGAGTCATAATTTTTTGTTAATTCTGGTCTTTGTCAGAATTGATAAATTAGAAAAAGTTTAAATCTGGTTTCTGATGAAAAATTAATCAATTACTTCACCAGTTTTCTTCAGTCTTCTTTTCTTAACTCCCTCTTTATCAATAAAATATTCAATCTTACTTGTAAGATTTTTTTCCTTTGAGAAGAACATTACATTTGATGCATGTAAAGATGCCTCCTCTGTAAGTATTCTTCCAGTTTCCCCTTCCTGAGTTGGTTTTACATGTTTAGTCCTAAGGTTAATTCCCTTAACTACTACTCTATTTTCAAGAGGGATAGTTTTTAAAACCTCTCCAGTTTTGCCCTTTTCCTTGCCATTAATTACTTTTACTAAATCTCCAGTTTTGATTCTCATTTTTATTCTTTGGAAATTCTTCTTTTGTTTTAATGAATCCAACATTTAAATCACCTCCGGAGCAAGAGAAACAATTTTTGTATAATTTTTATCCCGCAGTTCTCTGGCTACAGGACCAAAAACTCTAGTACCTTTTGGATTCTTATCCTCATTAATCAAAACAGCAGCATTATCATCAAATCTGATTGAATTACCAGTATTTCTTCTTAATGTAGCTTTTGTTCTGACGATGACGGCTTTCACAACTTCAGATTTCTTTACTCCCATATTCGGAAGAGCATCTTTAACAGTTGCTACAATTACATCCCCGACATGTGCATACCTTCTATTAGAACCTAAAACCCTAATACATTGGAGTCTTTTCGCTCCGCTATTATCGGCAACTGTTAAATAAGTTTCTTGTTGAATCATTTTTTAACCTCCTTAGCCTGACCTGTTTTATTGAGAATCTCTTCAATTGCCCATCTTTTATGAGCACTAAGCGGTCTAGTTTCTCTTATTTTAACTCGATCACCTAAAACGCATGTATTTTCTGGATCATGCGCCTTATATCGTGTAGTTCTACTTACAATTTTTTTATAAGTGGGGTGCGGATATCTGTTAATAACAGCAACAACAACTGTTTTATCCATTTTGTCGCTGACAACAGTACCAATTCTTTCTTTAAGTGCCATAACTAATAATTAATCAGAAGTAGTTTTAGAAGCAGATTGACTCTTACTGAGAGTGAGTAATTGCGCAACTTGTTTCTTGATGATTTTAAATTTATGAGTTTCATTGAGCTGTCTTGTAGCTTGCTTGAATCTCAAGTCAAAAAGATCTTTTCGTAATTGGTCAATCTTTTCAGTAATTTGTTCAGAATTTAATTTTTTAAATTCCTTAAGTGACTCTGAGTTTTTCATTGTTTAACCTCCTCTTGAGATTTTTTGCTATTTTTTGTATTTTCTTGGGAGTTATTTTCTAGACTTTTATCAATAGAGATAAATTTAGTTTTTACAGGAAGTTTGTATTGAGCCAGTCGCATAGCTTCCTTTGCAGTTTCCTCAGTAATATCCTCACCACCCATTTCAAAAAGTATTCTTCCCGGTTTTACAACTGCGACCCAAAACTCTGGATTACCTTTACCAGAACCCATTCTGGTTTCGGCAGGTCTCATGGTTACGGGTTTATCAGGAAATATTCTTATCCAGATTTGACCGCCACGTTTGATATATCTGGTCATAGCTCTTCTGCTTGCTTCAATCTGACGTGCAGTTACCCAGCCACAGTCTTGAGCTTGGAGTGCAAATTGACCGAATGCAATAGTATTACCTTTTGAGGCTACACCCCTCATTCTGCCTCTATGTTGTTTGCGGAATTTAGTACGTTTTGGACTAAGCATTGTTATACCTCCTATGAATTCTCATTTGAACGATCCTCAAATTGCTGAGGTCTTCTACTAGCTTTCCTCTTAGGGCTAGCACCCACAGGGATAGTTTGTTCTTCTTTAGGGAGAACTTCACCTTTGAAAACCCAAACTTTAATGCCTAGAACACCGTAAGTTGTATTAGCTTCACGAGTTGCATAGTCAATTTCAGCTCTCAATGTATGTAATGGAACTCTACCTTCTCTGGTCCATTCAGTTCTAGCTATTTCAGCACCATTTAACCTTCCCCCAACTTGTATTTTAAGACCTAAGACTCCAGCCCTTTGAGCCCTTTGTAAGGCCATCCTTATAGTTCTTCTAAAGGCGACTCTTTTTTCAAGTTGTTGTGCAATATATTCAGCAAGTAAAAAGGCATCAGCATCAACGCGTTCAACTTCTACAACGTTTATTCTAACTTGCCTTGTTCTATCCCCTATAGTTTTTTGAATGCCAGATCTTAATTCTTCAATCCCACTTCCTTGTCTTCCAACTATAACTCCAGGTCTTGCTGTTTTTAATTCAAGTTCCAGTTGGTCAGCTTTTCTAGCAATTAAAATATCGCTAATTCCTGCTGCTCCATATTTTTTTTGTATGAAGGTACGAATTTTAAAATCTTCTTGGAGAAGAATTGGATATGTTTTAGAAGTAGCAAACCACTTAGAGCGATGCTCTTGTGTAATTCCTAATCTTAGTCCAGAAGGATGTATTTTATGTCCCATTAGTTTTGTACCTCCGCATTAGTTTGAGTAGGAGTAGATTCAACAGAAATACTGATATGGCAAGTCTGTTTCTTAATTGAAAAAGCTCGACCTTGAGCTCTGGGCCTATACCTTTTCATTACTGGACCGCTATTAGCCCATGCAGAGGAAATAACTAAGGTGGATGGATCCATTCCAAGGTTATGTTCTGCATTGGCAACCGCAGATCTCAGAACTTTAGTGATGGGGTCTGTAGATCTATAAGGCATAAATTCCAACATGATCAATGCATCTCTATAAGACTTACCCCTTATCTGATCCAAAACTCTTCTCACTTTAGAGGCTGATCCGCGAACGTAATTGCCATGAGCAATTGCTGTTTTGGTTGTTTCAGGTGTTTTTGTCATGATTTTGCTCCTTTCTTATCTCTTATATGACCTCGGTAAGTGCGTGTAGGAGCAAATTCACCAAGTTTATGACCAATCATTTGTTCAGTAATGAATACTGGAATGTGAGTCTTACCATTATGAACCGCGATTGTGTGACCAATCATTAAAGGCAAAATCGTAGAGGATCTTGACCAAGTTTTGATAACAGACTTGTCATTATCAGTATTTTGTTTTTCTACCTTTTTGAGCAGGCTATCTGCTATAAAAGGTCCTTTTTTTAGTGAACGTCCCATGATTATGTAATAGAAATTGAAATAATAAATGAAGTAATCAAGAGTCTCTTCCTCCTCTACTCCTCTTAGAAACACGACGACGTCTTCGAACAACTAATTTATTACTTGGTTTGTTCTTTTTACGTGTCTTTAATCCAAGAGCTGGTTTACCCCATGGAGTAACTGGTCCTGCTCTACCAATTGGTGCTTTTCCCTCTCCTCCTCCATGTGGATGATCACATGGGTTCATTACACTACCTCTTACTTGAGGCCTTCTTCCAAGCCATCTTCTTCTTCCTGCTTTACCTAAGCTGGTATTTCTTATTTCAGAATTACCGACTTCACCAAGAGTTGCGTAGCATTCTTTTCTTACAAGTCTTACCTCGGTAGATGGAAGTTTTAAAGCAACATAATCTCCCTCTTTTGCCATAACTTGAGCACTAGCTCCTGCGGATCTAACCATCTGAGCACCCCTACCTGCATATAACTCAACACAATGAACACTAGATCCTAATGGCATAACAGAAAGTGGCATTGCATTACCATCTTCAATCGGAACACTTTCTCCAGATATGACATTTTGTCCGACTTTTACTCCTGCTGGAGCGATAATATATCTTTTTTCTCCATCTTCGTAGAATAAAAGTGCCAGCCTTGCATTTCTATGCGGATCGTAGTGGATAGCTGCAACTTTAGCGTTGATATTTTTTTTATCTCTTCTAAAGTCAACTAATCTATACTGCCTTTTGTGACCACCTCCACGATGACGACAAGTGATAACTCCACGATTATTCCTGCCTTTAACTCTATGTTTTGGAACTATTAGTGATCTTTCGGGTTTTGCACTTGTTATTTCACTAAAGTCAGTAACTACTCTCTGCCGAGTACCAGGTGTATAAGGTTTAAATTTACGGATTGCCATGATTAAAACTCCTTAAGATTCTGGAAATAGTTGGATTTTATCTCCTTCAGCAAGACGCACAATTGCCTTCTTGACCTGAGAACGTTTACCGGAAAATTTTCCGACTCTTCTTGTTCTCCTAGGAGGATTCATAGTGTTAACTCCTATGACTTTAACACTGAATAAGGCTTCGACAGCTGCCTTTATTTGTGGTTTTGCCGCTCTATGATCTACTTCAAAAGTATATTGGTTAAGATCTAGAGCATTTGTTGCTTTCTCAGTAATAACTGGCTTTCTTATTACATCGGCTAAACGAGAATCGAATAATTTAGTCATGATCCATAAACCTCCTGAATTTTATCTATCGCTGATTGGCCTATGACCAATTTATTAGCATTGAGAATATCAAATACATTTAATTGATCGGCGGCAATTAATTTTACTTTTTCAATATTATTGATGGACTTTTTTATAACATCGGACGGACTATCAAGAATAACCAAAACTTTTTCAGTTTTTTGTATACCTAATCGAGAAAGGCCATTGACGATATCACTTGTTTTAGGTTGCTTTAAAGTAGATCCAAAATCTTCAACGGCCTTCATATCAGATACTCTAGACATAAGTGCAGTTCTTAGAGCTAACCTACGTTCCTTACGATTCATATCAAGATTGTAAGAACGTGGCTTCGGTCCAAAAATAATTCCCCCACCAGGTCTTAAGGGTGTCCTTATTGATCCTTGACGAGCTCTTCCTGTACCTTTCTGTTTATATGGCTTTCTACCGCCCCCACGAACTTCAGATCTTGTCAAAGTTGATGCTGTCCCCTGTCTTTTATTTGCTAGCTGCCTAAGGACTGCTCTATGTATTAAGTCTGCCGAAGAAGTTTCTTTAGCAACTGCTAAATCAAGAGAAACTTTGCCGGATTTTTTACCATCCCACTTAAGAGTTTCGAGTGTTGTCATGATTTTTCACCTCCTTTTTTGCCTACGACATTATTTGGCTTAATGTTTATTATTGAGCCTGGCTTACCAGGGACAGAACCCTTCACCACAAGCAAATTTTTCTGATCATCAATTTTTAGAACTAACAAACCTTTAGTAGTAATCTGTTTTCCTCCATATCTTCCTGCCATTCTTTTGCCAGGATAAATTCTGCCTGGAGTTGTTCCTGCACCTGTAGATCCAGGTGCTCTATGATTTTTCGAACCATGACTCATAGGACCTCTGCTAAAACCATGTCTTTTCTGGTAACCAGCAAAACCTCTACCCATAGATTTGCCACTGATATCGACTTTTTGACCAACCTCAAAGTTTTTTACAGTTATTTGATTTCCGATTTCATAAGATGAAGTTTCTTCAACCCTATATTCTTTCAAATGCTTTAAAAGTTCTTCACCTGATTTCAACAAATGTCCCTTTTCAGGCTTACTTATATGCTTATCTTTGGACAAGCCGTAACCTATTTGAACGGCAGTATAACCATCCAAAGCGGTTGTTTTCAATTGAGTGATACGGCAAGGACCAGCCTCAATAAGAGTAACTGGTACCGAATTACCTTTATCGTCGAAAAGTTGGGACATGCCCAATTTCTTTCCTAAAATTCCTATAGACATAAGGCTAAATTAGGCTAGCTCGTAATGATTTTTAAATTATCTAAAACCTTCAGTTATTAAGGTGAAGTTAATAAAAAAACAATTAATTAGGTTGAGACTTATCTGAAAATCTAGATAGTTTCTCCTGGGATAAACCCACCTGTGTTTTTTAACGAAACGCTAAAAAATGTGAAATTTACAGAGGCTCGGCTAGCTTGCGAGCTTAAAAATTCACTGAGTTACAATTGTACATCATCAAGTACCATAAAATAAAATAAAATATAAATAAAGGAATTTTTTATGCCATTACTTCTCACAGGGAAAAAGTTTCATAACGATTTAAAAACTAACAAATGTCTTGCAATCTTTGCTCCTCTGGAAGGTGGTTATGAAACTCGTCTTTTGAGAAGAATGAGGGCCAAGGGCTTTAAAACTTTTATAACCTCAGCAAGAGGGCTTGGAGATCCAGAAGTATTCTTACTCAAATTGCATGGCGTTAGACCAC
Organism: Prochlorococcus marinus CUG1417; assembly: GCF_017695975.1. NCBI lineage: Bacteria > Bacillati > Cyanobacteriota > Cyanophyceae > Synechococcales > Prochlorococcaceae > Prochlorococcus > Prochlorococcus marinus. The sequence goes on from NZ_JAAORN010000002.1 coordinate 442,033, forward strand.
CGCACCTTGGTCATCAAAGCGTAGGAAGAAATGGAGCACTCGGGGAAGTTCAACAAGTTATCCCACAAGCTTCTGAGTTATTTAATGAAAATGATAAAAACAAATTACTTTGGTTATTAGAAGGTCAAGTATTATCTCAATCTGAATTAGAGAGCTTAGTAGAGATTTGCACTAACGATAATAAACTAACGATAGTTGTTGAAATGGGGGGTTCAAGAAAACTTGAATGGAAGCCGTTAAGTAATTATATTTTAGATGAATTTGAAAGTTAAATTGTTTGATTACAACTCAGAATAAAAAAGATAAATGGATTAAATTAATTTGTGGTGCCAGTAATGAAGATATTATTGCCATAGAAGATTTATGTGCAATTTATACTGCTGCTGGTGTCGACTACATAGATGTTGCCGCAGAAGAATCTATAGTCCACGCAGCAAAAAAAGGAATCGAGTGGGCAAAAAAAGTCTTTAAAAACTCCCCTGGATTAATGATAAGTATTAGTGATGGAAATGATATCCACTTTCGTAAAGCAAAATTTGATCCAATGAAATGTCCCCCTAATTGTCCAAGACCGTGCGAAAAAGTATGCCCCACCTTTGCAATTGATAATTATGGGATCAAAAAGAGTAAATGTTATGGATGTGGAAGATGCTTGAATAGCTGCCCCTTAAATCTAATTAGTGAATATGAATATAATTTGTCAAAAGATGATTTGGGATCAACACTTCAGAAAATAAAGCCAAATGCAGTAGAAATTCATACAGAAATAAATCGCCTAGATTCTTTTGCAAAAGTTGTCAGTATCCTTCAAAGTTCTGGAATGAAATTAGACAAGATATCTATCAGTTGTGGATTAAATCAATCTTTTAAAAAATCACAAGAGCCCGAAGATCTTTTGAAAGCTCTTTGGGAAAGATATGAAATTCTAAAAAAACTTGATATTCCCCTTATTTGGCAGCTAGATGGAAGGCCAATGTCTGGAGATCTTGCTCCTTCAACAAGTAGAGATGCTGTTAAGTTGTTTGAAAAAATCGGTTCAGATCTTCCACCTGGATTAATTCAATTGGCAGGAGGAACAAATGAAAAAACTCATGAATTTTTGAATTCAAACAATCTCCCAGACGGAATAGCATTTGGAAGTGCTGCAAGAAAAATCATGCAGCCCTTTATTGAATTTGCTCACAGAAATAACAAAAAACTCTATGAGTACCCTGAAAGAATGGCTTTAGCGATCAAAAAAGCTCAGAAATTTCTAGAACCATGGAAATCGAGCTCATTCAAATAATATTTTTATTTTTCAAAACTTGCTTCATTTTTATGAAAACTTTGTATTTTTTAAATAGAAAAAAATCTTTTCATGTATTAAAATAAAAATTCAATGGGCCGTCGCCAAGTGGTAAGGCATCGGGTTTTGGTCTCGACATTCCTAGGTTCGAATCCTAGCGGCCCAGTTCTAGTATTTAATTGGTGTCTTCTCAAAAAATATTTCTATTTGATTTCGATGGAGTAATAGTCGATGGAATGCAAGAATACTGGCTTAGTTCCTTACTAGCCTGTGAAAGATATTTAAATTCACCCTACATCTCTTTTGATCAAAAACTTTATAAAAAAGTACCAAATTCTTTCAAAGAAATTAGGCCTTGGGTTAAATATGGTTGGGAAATGATTCTAATTGTTCACGAAATTATAAAAACAGAAAATCCATTAAAAAATGATAATAAAGATGATTTCATTAATAATTATCATCAAAATTGCCAGAGGATATTAAATGAAAATTCGTGGATTGCCGAAGATTTACAAAAAATGTTAGATAAGTCTCGCAAGTACCAAATTGATAAAGATTTTAAATCGTGGGTAAATTTACATAATCCTTTTTTTGAAATTATAAATTTTATGAAAGAATTAAAGAAAAGGGAAATAAAAACTGGAGTTATAACAACTAAAGGTAAAATATTTGCAGAAAAAATTCTCAAACAATTAAATATTTTTCCAGAATTTATTTTTGGTTATGAATCCGGAACAAAAATTAAAATAGCTGAAAAGCTTACACAAAATTATGAAATTTTAGGCTTTATAGAAGATAGAAAAAAAACTCTCATAGATATTAAACAAAATCCCGAAACTTCTCACATTCCATGCTTCCTAGCTGATTGGGGATATTTGAAAGAGTCAGATAGATATACTTTAAGTAATGAAATCAAATTATTAAAATTAGGCAACCTTGAGGAATTAGTTGCAATTTAAAGATAATCAGCTAGAGTACAGATGTACTATAGTTTGTATTTATGAAGTTTGGTTTAAATAAAAATTTCCAAATTTAGAATAATTACAAGAACTCTAACCGATAAATCAAACAATGAGCCTTGAAGACAAAAAAAACGCTGAATCAAAAGAAAAAGACAAGGCTTTGAGTCTTGTCCTAGGCCAAATAGAAAGAAATTTTGGACGAGGATCAATAATGAGACTTGGTGACGCCTCGAGAATGAAAGTAGAAACAATATCTACTGGAGCGCTCACCTTAGATCTAGCATTAGGAGGAGGCTATCCAAAAGGAAGAGTAGTAGAAGTTTATGGCCCAGAAAGTTCAGGAAAAACTACATTAACTCTTCACGCGATTGCAGAAGTCCAAAAGAATGGAGGAGTAGCTGCATTTGTAGATGCTGAGCATGCGCTCGATCCAGTTTATGCAGCCTCTTTAGGAGTTGATGTTGAAAATTTGTTAGTTTCACAACCAGATACTGGTGAAATGGCTCTGGAGATAGTTGACCAACTTATAAGATCAAGTGCAGTAGATCTTGTTGTTGTTGACTCAGTCGCAGCACTAACCCCAAGGGCAGAGATAGAAGGAGAAATGGGAGATCACGTAATTGGAAGCCAAGCAAGACTAATGAGCCAAGCAATGAGAAAAATAACAGGCAATATTGGCAAATCTGGATGTACGGTAATATTCCTGAATCAATTACGCCTAAAAATTGGCGTTACATACGGCAATCCAGAAACAACCACAGGAGGTAATGCATTAAAATTTTATGCCTCAGTGAGACTTGATATCAGAAGAATTCAAACTCTTAAAAGAGGTACTGAAGAATATGGTATAAGAGCAAAAGTGAAAGTAGCAAAAAACAAAGTTGCACCACCATTTAGAATTGCAGAGTTTGATATTCTCTTCGGAAAAGGTATTAGTACAACAGGATGTTTATTAGATTTAGCAGAAGAGACTAATATCATAATAAGAAGAGGTGCTTGGTACAGTTATGAAGGAGAAAATATTGGACAAGGAAGAGATAATACAATTATTTGGCTTGATCAAAACTTAGAAATTAGGAATAAAGTAGAATCTATGGTTAAAGAAAAATTAACAGAAGGAACAGAAGTTAGTTCAAATTCAATGAAAGCATTAAATAGCAGTCCTGCTAATACAATCGCTGTTAATGATATAAAAACAGTAGCTTAGATTTATAAAGAATCAGCTAAAGTCCACCACCCAGCGGCAGGGCCTATAAATCTCACTACAATCCATAAGATTACTAACCCTCCGATTCCAACCCAACTGGCTTTAATACTTAATTTAATTAGGTTATCTTTTTGATTGATTGTAAAAGGTAGCCATTCAAATAATCTTGGAGACTCATCAATTTTAGCTTTAGTATCATTTTTTTTTGGAGGTAAACCAAGTGTTTTACGTCTTTTTGCTTCTCCCATATTTCTTTAGTTATTTACAAAATCATAACCTAATCAAAAGGTAGCATATAGTTAATTTGTTTTGAGGGTTGAATGTTTTGCAAAAGTAATCTTCCCCAGTACCTTTTATTTGCTCTTCCATCAAGGATTATTAACTTACCTGAATTTCTTCTTAAAGGAGAAATAGATCTTTCGATTTTTATTCTGGCTTGAGGAAGAAAGAAGTCTCTAAACCAATCTTGAGAAAGCTTCTTTTGATGAGAGACTGTAATTGCATTAATAGGTTCTGACATATTCGGGATCGGCAGTAAAGGAATGATAATTTGTTCTGGAATTTGAATTAAATAAGAATTCATAATCCACCAGTCAAAACTAGCGCAAAGGATTTCATTCTTACCAGAGGGAATCGTCTCTAGCAATACCCTCTTCCCGTACTTAGAAGCTAATTCTGTAGCAAGGTTAATTTTTAAATCAATATCATCAGACAAAACTAAAGTTAAACCCTTTCTAAAAAGTATTAACTTTTTGCATTTATCCAAGATTGAATTGGCAAAAAGAGGATTATTCGGAAGCAACTGTTTAGAGGGTACATATAATAAAATCTTTTTCTCTTCAAAATTACTTTTAAAATCAATAACCAAATCAATATCTAAGCTATGCTTTTTAAAATACATTTGAAAAAAATTATCTTTTCTCAATGCTGATAAAAAAACAAATTTATTATTTGAAAAAAATTCCTTAATTTGAGAAAGTTCATCTATTGGCTGCAAATACAAACTCCAATCTAAATCTGTATCGTTTAACTTTACCCAACATGCCCAGCCTTGAGATAATGCTTTGCTAACCCTTGAAAACTTATCAGAAAAAAAAGAATTTTTATAAAAAAAGTTTGAAAAGAAACTAATTTCTTTTTCATCTAAATTTATATAACTATTTCCTAAGACCTTTCTCATGAAAAACCTTTTCTTCAGTAAATCATATATTTTTATAAATTTTTGATTGATTAATTCAAATTCTTGAAAATTTTTTGTCCAATCTTTTTTAAGTAAAGAAATTCTATAATGATTTTTTAAATCCTCTTTTATGTCCTCAATTCCAGAATAAACTATTCGATGATTTCTAAGATTACGTGAATTGGGATCGTTAAGAAAATTTTGAATTGTTATTAAGCGAATATGATGATTTGCAAAAATAAATTGATCATTTTTCAAAATAAAATTAAAACCTAGATTTTTCAATGAATCAATCTGAAATTGGCTTATAAATTGAATTTTTTCTTTAGATAAAATAAAAGTTGAATCCTCTTCCTTCAAAAATAAAGAAATCAAAATTGGAGGTAACCAATCATAGCTAGAGAAAATTTCTGAATTAATTAGATATGTAGAGTCATTTTCAATACATTTGGAAATTATCCTCCCAAAAGAATATATGTGCTCCCAACTAATACTTTGATCTCTCAAAAAATTTTTTAAGTATTGATGACTTAAAATTTCAAGCATTTATAATTAATTTAATTTCAAATATGTACAAAATTTATGAAACTAATATACAAAAAATTGGTATCAATATAAGAGAGTCTTGAATTAATCAATCTATGAAAATTGGAATAGTAGGATTAGGTTTAATTGGCGGTTCTTTAGGATTAAAACTCCAAAGTCTAAATCATACAATTTATGGAATAGCAAATAATGCACTTAATGAAAAAAAAGCTAAGGATAAAAAACTTGCAAATTTCGTTAGCTGTGATCTTAGCTTATTAAAAAAATGTGAGCTAATAATTTTGGCATTGCCTATCAAAGATTTAATCAGTCCTTCTCAACAATTAGTATCATCAATACCTCAGGAAACAATTCTAACTGATGTGGGCTCTGTCAAAGAACCAATTGTAAATACATGGGAAAATTTACATCCTCTATTTATTGGATCTCATCCAATGGCAGGAACAGAAAAAAAAGGAGTCGATTCAGGTTTTGAAGGTCTTTTTAAAAATACAAAATGGATTATTACCCCAACACAAAATAGTGATTTAAATGCAGTCAGAACTATTTCCGAGCTCATAAAATCAATGGATTGTGAAATTTGCCAAGCTTCGCCAAAAGAGCATGATGAAGCAGTATCTCTAATTTCACATTTGCCTATATTTTTAGCCTCTGCCCTAATTGAAACTGCCCATACAAAAAATAATCAATCTTTATTAGATCTCACGCAAAAATTGGCTGCTACAGGATTTGCTGACACTTCGAGAGTTGGCGGAGGTAATGAACAACTAGGCTTAGATTTAGCTATTAATAATCAGATTAATGTTTTAAATTCTATAAATAATTTTAAAAATAAGCTGAATAAACTGGAATCTCTTATTAAAGAAAACAATTGGGATTTACTTTCTAGCAAACTTGCTGAGGCAAAAGAAATTAGAAAAAATTTTATAAACTAAAATTTTCTACACCTTTGGAAGCTAAAATTTGCCTTGAAACCATTAATGCAGACTGACTAACACCCGCAGTCCCCTCTCCTGGATAAATCGAATCTCCACATAGCCATAAACCTTTAAAAGGAGTCCTACTTGATAATCCAAATAAACCAAAAATATCTGGATTTTGACCAAGCCCACCAACTATTCCATTAGGTCTCTTAGTCCATTTTTCAAAGCCCAGTGGAGTTGCCAATTCCCTATGTAGCCAATTTTCAGGATCAATATCAAATTTACTTTCCAATTCAAGCGATATTTTTTTCATGAAACCATTTTTCTTCTTTAAGTAAGTTTGTTTATCTAGATCAAACCAATCTTTAGTTTTGGTAAAGATACTCGCAATTAAAGTAACCTCACCTTTTGGCGCTCTTCCATCACCATCATCACTTATTGATACAAATAACGAACAAAATTCTTTCGAAACAAATTGATAATGATTGGAGAATGTTTTTTTAATATGTTCTTTTTTTAATGCTGAATAAAAAACTACAGCTCCACTTGGATCAGGCAAATTATTAAGTCGATTTTTATAATTTTTTTTTCTTTCTAAAGGATCTTTCAAATGCTTGAGCAAAGATTGTGGAGGCGCAGTATAAATCACATCTTTTGCTTGGTAAATAAAAGATTTTTGTTTCGAATTGGCAGATACTTTCCAATACATATTTACGTCGTCAAAAGTTATAGAATTAACTTCTTGTCCAAAAATTAAATTGACTCCAGTTTCCCTTAATGAACTTTCTAATGCTTCACTTAAAGACTGCATAGATTTTTTAAGATGCCACAGACCATGTGGCTGTTGACACATCTGAAGCACAGTAGACCCATATAATGCTGCAGTATTATAAATATCCTCTTGAGAATAAAGTTTTAGTTGAAGATTTAAGAATTTAATCAAGCGCTCATTCTTGGATAATCCACATATACGCAATAAATCAAAAATAGTAGATTTAAGTAAGACTCCTGTGACAAGGTTTGAAGGTGATAGTGCTTTTAAAAGTTGAGAAAAATCCCAAAAATTACTTATTGGTAATACAGGATTATTATTCGCGAATAACCAATTACTTTGATGTATGAGATTACAAAGTTTCCAAAATCTACGACTCCCAGGAAATTGCATTTCTTGTTCAGCAATCCATTTACTTTTTTCATACCAGATTGGTATAGGCTTACCACCATCATTTAAATCAACAATGCAAGCAGGATCCAAAATTGTAGCTTCAGGAGATGGAATATCTAAAAAATCAAATATTCTAGAATGTATTCCACCTTTTTCTAAACCAGCAACCTGAGTTGCACCAACATCAAATATATAATCCTTTCTTTTAAAAGTACCTGCACATCCTCCTGCTTGTGTATGAGATTCGATTAAAGTCACTGATAATCCTTGTTTTGATAAAATTGCTGCAGAAGTTAGTCCTGCTATACCAGCTCCAACAACAACAACTTCGGACTTTCTCATTGAAAATGCAAAAATTATCACCCATTGAAGTTAACGAAATTTGTAATGAATTAGGGGAAACCTATCCAAAAAGTATTGATCAAGTACATGGTGGTGATATTCATAGTGCTTGGCAAATAGAATTCTCAAACAAAAAATTATTCCTTAAAAGAAACATTAGAAACAAAAAACTTCTTGAATTTGAAAAATTTTGTCTTCAAAATTTGAGAAAGTATATTAATCAAGAAAACATAATCATTCCTGAAGTTATTGCATATAAAAATATAAAAAATATAGAGATTCTTTTAATTGATTGGATAGATATGCAAAACTTTGACCAAAAAAAACTTGGAAAAGGATTAGGAGAAATGCACTTAAAATCAGCTGAATCTAATCCAAACATGTTTGGATTTCCTGTTGAGGGTTTTATAGGAACAACTGATCAAAAAAAAGGCTGGGACGAGAATTGGATAGATTGTTTTTTAAACTTACGGATTATACCTCAATTATTAATCCTTGAATCTAAAATATTAGACACAGAAACTAAAAATAAAGTTAAAGGAAAAATTAAATCAGAATTACTAAATCATAAACCAATAAATTCTCTTGTTCATGGTGATTTGTGGTCAGGAAATGCAGGGATAGATAAAAGTGGTAGGGGTGTTATATTTGACCCTGCATCTTGGTGGGCAGATAATGAAGTAGATATAGCTATGACAAAATTATTTGGAGGTTTTAGAAAAGAATTTTATGAGGAGTATCATAAAATTTTTCCAATAAAAAATGGATTTGAAAAAAGAACAATCATATATAATTTCTATCACATATTGAATCACGCCAATATGTTTGGAGGAGGATACTTAAAACAGGTTCATGATTACGTAAGAGCAATACTCAATATGTAATCTTTAACTAACCTAAATATGTTTTTTTAAGATTTTGTACCTTATCTAAAACAGCTTCACGATTTTCACTGGTACGAAGATTTTGCCAGCTCCATTGACCAACAACGATTACACCTAGTAATTCTAATAAACCTGGAAGAATTGGGAAAAAGTTTATCGTGTCGATGACAACTTTAATTATTATCTGAGCTATTACGACGACAGCAATTATGCCTGCAGCCTTGCCGTACTTACCCATTTGAGTCCAATCAACATTACCAAGGGTTTCATTGACTTTTCCCATAACATCAGAGTACTTCTCTGAAAAACTTTTGGTTTCTGAGCTTGTATCGGAGCCGGAGCCTTGGTTTGACTCTGGAGTGTTGTCACTCATGAATTCAGTAAACTTAATATATGAACCAGACAGTATCGGAAAAAACGTCTGTTGACTACCTTTTTGTTGTGCAAAATTCCGAACCGAAACATTTTGTATTTTTTTAGAGACATTTTTATGTATGGTTTCTCAAGATATTTAAACTTAAAATTGATTTATAAAAACTTCACATTATTATCTAGTTCTAACAAAAACATTAATAAATCAAAGTAATAAGAAAATTTTAAAAGGCTAAAATTTTTATTTTAATTATTATGTTTTCATAGTTTATCTCGCAAAAATTAAAAGATCGAAATGTCCAAAGATATTAAATTTAATTTCTTAAACTCTGATGAAGAAGAAAGATATCAAAAGCATTTTACCCTCAAAGAGATAGGTTATGAAGGTCAACTAAATCTTAAGAACAGCTCAGTATTATGCATTGGAGCGGGTGGACTTGGATCTTCCGTTTTGCTTTATCTAGCCGCAGCAGGAATTGGGAGGATTGGAATAGTTGATAACGATCAAGTTGAAAAGTCTAATCTCCAGAGACAGATAATTCATGAAACAAATACTATAGGCAATCTTAAAATTGATTCAGCTAAGGAAAGAATTAAAAAATTCAATCCTAATTGTGAAATATTAACCTTTTCAGAGAGAATTAATCCTAAAAATGCTCTTAAAACATTAAAAGAATTTGATGTCATTTGTGATTGCTCGGATAACTTTGGCACAAGATATTTAATAAATGATTCATGCTTGATATTAAATAAACCTCTAGTCTTTGGGAGTGTTCAGGGCTTTGAAGGGCAAGTGAGTGTTTTCAATTTATACAAAAACAGTCCTAATTTAAGAGACTTACTTCCAGAATCACCTTCAAAAAATGCTGCCCCTAGTTGCGCAGAATACGGGATAGTAGGCGTTTCAACAGGTTTAATAGGAATTCTTCAAGTTAATGAAATTATCAAAATCATTTTGAAAAAAGGTGAAATTTTAGATGGGAAGATTTTAATTTTTGATCTTTTGAATATGAATATGAAGAAATTACATCTCAAAAGTGATCATTTAAATAAAAGAATAAAAAATCTGTCTCAGTTTGAGCTTTTTTACAATAACGATGAATATTGTGAGAAAAATAATGAAATTAACAGTATTAATGCTAATGACTTTAATAGTTTATACAAAGCAAAACCCAGCAAAATTCTTTTAATTGATGTTAGAGAAAATGAAGAATTTTCTACTTCTGCAATAGAGGGATCCATATCAATTCCTTTAAGCCATTTGAACCGAGAATCTGACTTAAAATTTATTCAAAAAGAAAGTTTAAGTAAAGAGGTTTTTACTATCTGTAAATCGGGGAAACGTTCTGAAAAAGCTTCAAGAATCTTAGCTCAATTCAAAATTCAGTCAAAATCTATTGAAGGCGGCATTGAAAAGGTAAAGAAAATATTATGCAATTAATTAAGTTTAAGAATATTTAGTAATCTACACCTCTTTTCAAATCAACTCCAACATTTGCATAATGCTTATGACAAACCATTTCAGAGTAGACATCAGCAAGTTCAAAGTATGAAGGTTCATTTTTACACCTCCCAGTAATGACAACTTCTGTTTCTACTGGTTTTTTTAAGAGCGTTTGATGTATTGATTCCATAGGTAGCAGTTCTAAATCAACAGTTGGATTCAATTCATCTAAAATGATTGTTTTATACAAACCAGACAAAATAGCAGCTTTAGCAATTTCCCATGCTCTTTCAGCCTCAACATAATCAATTGGTTGTTGCTGACCTCTCCATACGATGGCATCTCTGCCTGAACGCAAATGATCCACTAAATGAGGGTAACTCTCTCTCAAAGCTTCTATGGCGGCATCTTCTGTATAACCATTGCCACCCTTTAGCCACTGTAATATTAAAACTCTATGACTTTTATCTTGAGATATTCCTTTACCAATAGCTTGAAGAGCTTTACCAAGTGCACTTGTCGATTTACCCTTTCCTTCACCTGTATAAATCTCAATTCCACCACTAGAACTACTTTGTTTGGCTAGTTTTGATAAGTTTCCTGTTAAACGTGGTCTCATTTCTGAATGGAGTTGAGATATTCTTACCAAAGAGGAAGGAGCTGCCCTTCCGGTAATAATTATTTCTAATCCATCTGGACGATTTTGAAGAGAGTCAACTACTTCATTGATATCAAGCATTCCTAAATCCAGAACTGGGTTTAATTCATCTAGAACAACTACAGAATAAAGAGAACTAGCAATAGCTCCTTTAGCAATATTCCAACCTCTCTCAGCCTCACCAACATCAAACTTTGTCACTTGATCAGCAGTAAAGAATTCAGATCTTCCTGTCCTAACGTGATCAATTAAATGTGGAAAGCCTCTTTGCAAAGCCTCTATAGCTGAATCCTCGTCATATGGTCTCTCAGGACCTTTTAAAAATCTTAGAAGTAATACTCTTGACTGTCTTTTTTCGCATATTCCTAATCCTATTGTCCTGAGAACTACTCCCAAAGCAGCCTGACTTTTTCCCTTACCCTCTCCATCATATATATGTAATTGACCTTTTGATCTCTCTTGACTGTCATTTGCAGTGACAATTCCAATTCCTCTATTTCTACTCGTATTCGCCAATTGAACAAAAATAATAGATTTAATCTAATATATAAATAAGAATATTATTAAAGATTTAATAATAAATTCAACCTATTTATATCTAATCTGAATTTTAAAGTAATTAACATGTTCAATCAACTAGAAATTCTCTCTGATGAACAAAGTGAAAAGCTTTATACAATAAGAAGATACATTAAGAATCTCGAGAGTGTTTGCATTGCTTATTCCGGAGGAGTTGATAGCACGTTAGTAGCGTCATTAGCATTCGAGCAATTAGGTAGCAAGGCAATTGCAATAACTGGTATTTCTCCTGCATTAGCCAAAAATCTTCGCGAAGAAGCAAAAAATCAAGCAAAATGGATTGGAGTAAAGCATTTAGAAATTAAAACATCAGAATTAGACCAATCAAGTTACAGTAAAAATCCCAAGGATAGATGCTTTGCATGTAAAAAAGAGCTTCACAAACATACAACCTACCTCTCTAAAAAACTTAATTACAAGATTGTTTTAGATGGAGTAAATCTTGATGATCTTAAAGATTACAGACCAGGTATAAAAGCCTCAAAAGAAGCAGGAGTCATCTCTCCCCTTGCAAAATTTAAATTCTCAAAACAAGATATTAGGGATATATCAAGAGCATTAGGTTTCCCTTGGTGGGACAAACCTGCTCAACCTTGCTTATCATCAAGATTTCCTTATGGCCATGAAATCACTAGTAAGAGGCTAAAAATGGTTGAGAAAGCTGAAGAATACCTTAAAGAAGGTGGCTTATCGGAGGTTAGAGTTCGATGTCAAGGATCAACTGCAAGAATAGAAATTCCTCAAGATGAATTAAAGCATTTTTTTAATAAATATAATTTTAATGAATTAGTTCAATACTTCTCTAATTTAGGATTTAATTGCACAAGCTTAGATCTTGAAGGACTAATAAGCGGCAAGTTGAATAGGTAATATTATATTAAACAGCCGTTCTGATCTGTTTAGGTACTGCTGAAGGTGGATTGCGCTTAATGACACGCAAAGAATGTTCTTGAGCCATTAAAGATTCGATTAAATATTGACTAGCTAGTTCAGGCATCATATTTTGACCACATGTAAAAATATCTAATGCAGAATAATTAGATTCAGGCCAAGTATGTATTGAGATATGAGATTCTGCCAGTAATGCAATTGCCGTAACACCCTGAGGCTCAAATTTATTACTAATCAAATTCAGAACTGTTGCATTTGCCAATTTAGCAGCTCTGCTTAAAATACAGCGCAAAAAGGATTCATCATTTAATTTTTCGCAATCGCATCTATAAAGTTCCAACAAAAGATGTTTACTTTGATGACTTAATTGTTGCTCATTACTAAAAGAACTTAAAATTTCACTTTTTTTGTAGATTTCCATTTAAGAAATTTATATGAATTTAAGATTAGCTAAAAATCAAGCATTTTTGAAATTATAAATGAATCATTTGTGAAGAGCTCAAGAAAGACTGATTAAATTTATCTAAATGTGTCGCACTTATAAAACATTGACTATCTTTGCCAACAGAATTTAATAACAAATTTTGTCTGGATAAATCTAATTCCGCCAAGACGTCATCCAATATAAGTATTGGAGGAGCATTTAATGATTTTGTTAATAAATCTAGTTCAGCCATCTTTAAAGCCAAGATAAAAGTCCTTTGCTGTCCTGATGAACCATATTTTCTCACTGAAACATTATTTATTAAAAACTCAACATCATCACGATGAGGGCCAAAATTACATTTACCAGTTAATGCTTCTATTGAACGCTGATTTAAGAGTTGTTCTGCTATTTTTTTACTAATAATTTCTTCCTCTTCTTCTTCAGGACTTACATTTTCTATGCCCGAAAGATAATTTATGTCTATTTTCTCTTTAGACTTACTTAAATGATTATGCCAATATTCAACATATGGCTTTATTTTTAATAAAGCCCTTCTTCTACGCCTAAAAATTCTTGTACTTATTATTGACATTTGAATATCAAAGCTTTCAAGAATATCTGAGGAATTAGTTCTCAAGAAACTTTCTGAACGCCAAAAATGACTTCTTTGCTTTAAAAGCCTGTTAAATCTACTAATCAAGTCCAAATATACTGGTTCAAGTTGAGATACAACTTTATCAATCCATGTCCTTCGACAACTTGGTTCACTTCTAACAATATCTATATCATTAGAACAGAAACATACACTCCGAATATAATTCTTTATTTCACTCTGCTTTTTCAAGATTGATTCATTAACGTAAATTTTCTTAGGACCTTTTCGGAACAAATTTAACTTTAAATCATTTTTGAAATCTATTTGCCCCATAACGACAGCCATATCACTATCGTTTGTTATTAAATCTTTATCACTTAATGCTCTATTAGATTTTAATTGACTTAAAAATTCAACAGATTCAAGTAAATTTGACTTACCAATACCATTTAATCCAAGAACAATTGTTCTTTGCTCTTTTAGGTCAATTTCAAAACTTTTATGGTTCCGAAAATTTTTTATTTTTAAGTGATTTAAAAAAATTTTCTTAATGCATTCATTTATTAAATTAGCTAAGTTTATTATATTTAGATTTTCTTTAAAGAAATTGAAAATTAAAGGGCATGTAGCTCAGTTGGATAGAGCATCAGATTCCGGTTCTGAGAGTCGGGGGTTCGAATCCCTCCATGCTCGTAATATGATTTTAAAGTTTGTATCCCATTACTCTTATCCCATTTGGATCTAATATAAATCCACTTTCTTTTAAACTTTTAAATGAAGAAACCGGAGCCTGAACAGAAATACTACATCCAGGCATTTCTCTATTTATTTTCTCAATGGTGACTTGAAGCAATATTGAATAAAAAAGTTGCTGATTATCACCTGGTATTGCACTTAAATTCCATAAATTAGCATTCAATCCCTTGTCTGATGTAACCCTTACAAAGCCATACAATTTATTTTTTAATTCGTTCTGTATGGTGAAAAAGAAATTACTTTTCTGAATTGCCTCTGTGAGAGGTTTTATTGGGAAGGTTTCACAACCACAATTTGCTAAAAGTTTATTAACTTCTTTAGCTAATGGGATCTTAGAAGAGTTAATAATATAACCTTCAGGAAGAACAAGTTTTTTTTTAGAAAAATATTGCAATTCTCAACCAGTATTTCTCATTCCAGCTGCTATTCCATTAATAGTTAAAAGTGCACCTCTCAATAGTTCACTTCTACTATAAGCTCTTCTAGATTCGTCATTATCAATAACGAATTCGCTGATTGGGGGTTGCCTTGTTTGGTCTCTAAGTCTTCTCAAAAGTGAAACCTGCAAAAAGCCCAATGGGATGATAGTTTTATTTCTCAAACTTACCGATGATTTTAAGTCTCTATCAGATTCTAAGAGCTTACTTTTACCAGTAATTTCAAGTATTAAAGATTTTGTAAGATTATATTCTTTAGCAATTACTTCAAAAATATCTTCAAAGGAATCTTTATTTTCTTTACTACCAAGTTTGTCAACATAATATTTTGCTACTTCCAAATCTACCTTAGATAATGTCATTTCTACCTTGGAAATAAGCATTCTGAAAAATGGCCATCTTTGATGTAGAACTCTTAGTAATTCAATTTGTTGTGGATCTGAATTTAATTCAGATGATAATGCAGTTCCTACTCCGAACCAACTTGGCAAGAGAAATCTGCTTTGTGTCCAACCAAATACCCATGGAATAGCTCTTAAACTAGACAAATCTTTTGCTCCTTTTTTTCTTCTCGCAGGTCTACTAGAAATCTGTAATTTACTTATTTCTTCTATTGGCGTTACTTCTTGAAAGAAATTTAATAAATCAGGATTCTCATGGACTAATTTTCTGTAATGAGACCTTGATGTTTCTGCCAGCCTAGACATTAATTGATTCCATTCTGGTGTGGCATCAAGTCTATTATTTACCAAACTATTCTGAATAACAGCTGTAGTAACTGTTTCTAGATTATACAAAGCCAATTCAGGAAGACTATATTTTGAAGCTAAAACTTCACCTTGTTCTGTTATTTTTATGCGCCCTTTTAAAGTACCGCTTGGTTGAGCCAATATTGCCTGATAGGCTGGGCCTCCACCTCTACCAACAGAGCCGCCTCTTCCATGAAAAAGTCTTAGCAATATGTTATTTTTACTGGCAAGATTTTGAAGAGCTATTTGCGCTTTATGAATTTCCCAATTACTGGAAACAAAACCTGAATCTTTATTACTATCAGAATATCCCAGCATTAATTCTTGAAGAGGTTTATAAGATTCACCAACTTTTGGTAATAAAGATCTGTAAAAATCTAATTTAAACAACTTCTCCATTACCTCTGGTGCTCTTTTGAGGTCTTCAACAGTTTCGAAAAGAGGAACGACTAATAATTTTGACTTTTGTGAATTTTGATCAAGAAGTCCCATTTCTTTTGCCAGTAAAATAACTTCAAGCAAATCAGATGCACTATGACTCATTGAAATTACATAAGAATGACAAATACGACTTCCAAATTCTTGCTGCAGTCTCTTAACCATTTTAAAAACTGAAAAGGTCTCTTCTGTAGTTTTTGTCCAATTAACATCCGAAGGAATTAAAGGCCTTTTTGTATTTAACTCATCTATGAGCCACTGAATTTTATCTTCCTCAGACATTTGATCATAAGTAACAGATAAATCAAGGTAATTTGTAAGCTCTTGTATAGCTTCACTATGCCTTGTACTTTCTTGACGAATATCTAAACTTGCCAAAGAAAATCCAAAAATATGAACTTGAGTAAGTAAGTTGTTTACCGCTTCACAATTTAAATCTGTACTTATTAGGCTATTTTTAATCAGTTCGAGATCATAAGTAAATTCGTTTACTGACTTGTAATATAGATTTTCACTTTTATCAATATTTTTAGTATCAATTTCTCCCTCCAATTCAAATTTCCACCCACTGTCAGCTAACAAATTATTCCTTTCTTGTGTTAATCTTAATTTCTCTAAAATATAGCTTAATTTTAACCTGTAAGGTTCTGATCTGTATCTTGTAGCCCTAGCTTCATAGATTTCAGGGAATTTAACTCTATCTGTTTCTAACGACTCTAATAGAGAAGAACTTACTTGACTCCATTGCATTGATACACTTAATTGATCTCTAAGATTTGTTATTGAAACAATATACCTTTCCAACATCAACTGCCTTTGGTAGCATGCAGTTCTCCATGTTATCTCAGGAGTGACCGATGGATTGCCATCCCTATCTGAACCAACCCAAGAACCAAAGTTACAAAAAGATTCAGAAGGCATCTGAACATCTGGGTAATTTTCGGCAAGTGCTTCCGCAATTCTGCCTCTCAATTGAGGCATTGCATTAAATAAAACTTGCTGAAAATAATGCAAGGCATAATCTACTTCATCTAAAACTGAAGGTTTAAATTGATGCAATTCATCTGTTCTCCACCAAAGTCTAACTTCCTCTTTTAATTGAGTTTTTAGAGAATTTTTTTCTTCTTTTGTTAAAAATTGCTCAACCTGTATTTTTTTTAACAGGTTAGCAACTCTAGTTTGCTTATGTCTTATAGTATGCCTTACTATCTCGGTCGGATGTGCAGTAAAAACTAAACGAATATCCATTTCCTGCAATAACGCCTCTAATCTTCCTGGAGGTACATTTAATTTTCTAAGCCTATAAAATAATTCTCTAAAAGTTACAGGAGCATTTTGCCTAGCCAATGCTGGGGCAAAAGGGTCAAGGTTGTCTGGAGATTTCTGAACATCCTTATTAGTAAAGCTTTGTATATATCTATCTTCTTCAACTCTTTGTTCCAAAATATTCACCAATTGAAAATATAATGAAAAGGCCCTTGCTGCCGCAATGGACTCTGCCAAATCCATAGAATTTACAATTTCAACTATTTCTTTTTTAAAAGTTTTTGAACTATCACCATCAATTTGTTTTGAATAACTTAATTCTTTAAGCTGTATCAATCTCTCTGCTTGATCAACTGGGCATTCTTCTCTGAGCACAGATTCCCATAGATCCTCTATCAAAAGACGATTTTTATCAAGTGGATCAATATTACTTATAAGATCCACATTATTATTTTTAATCTGTTGAAAAGATTCCATATAATCATTATGTCACAAGTAAAAATGTTCAGATCAAATATTTGTTTAAATAATCAAACACTATCCTCTTCATTCTTGATCATATCATCGATAGAAAATTTCATTATTTGTTCTATAGAAAAACCTTTTTTATATTGATTTATCCACTTCATAGATTGATTACCTTCTTCAAGCACCACATAGATAGGTTTCAAAAGATGTTGCATATTAAATTTTTCTGCAGTAGGTGATAAATCTGATAATAAATTTTGAATCCATTCTCTACAAATAACTTTTTTTCCATCTCTCCAGTGGATTAATTCTGAATTAAGACTATCTTTAGCAGCATTAATTTCATTTTTATCGCATATTTCTGATAATTCATCAATAGAAAAAATACTTGTAGTCAAAGGATCTAAAGTATTCATATTTTCAAAAAGATTTAGAATCCTTAGTTCTAGCATTGCCGTTATCCCTAGGAGCAAATTAATATCATGAACGAAATCACAAATTCTTAATTCCAAACGATCAAGAATTAAAGGCCTTTGAGGACCATTTGGACGAATTGAAGACCAAAAATGTCTGATATTTTGCATATTTTTATTAGCTATATTTTTCTCGATCCAATCGATATAGGAATTATGGTTAACAAAAAAAGGTACTTTTTGGGGTGTTTTAGGAAACTGCATCCATCTCTGTGAGTGGTTTTCCGTAATTTTATTATTTAAAAAAGGCGAACTAGCACTTATGGATAGGTACAAAGCAGCCTCAGACCTTATTAGTCTTATAGCAGCAAAAAGTTTATCTAAATCATCTATTCCTATATTTATATGTACGCTTGAAGTTGCAATAGATATTCCATAACTATCTTGTATGAATTGATGATAAACATTTTGAATATCAGATCGTTGAAATTGTATGTCATGTTTAAAACAGAGCGTGGATGAAGGAATAATTGTTAACTCTTTTTTGTTGAGCCATCGCCTTAACTTTTTTCTTGGATTTATTAATTTCTCGTACAAAAAATTGTAATCTTTTTCAGGTGTTGTTATGTATTCAACATTTCTGTTATCTGGCTCTTTTACAAAATCAGGAAATTTTTTCTCAATTTCTGCCGAAACACCAATATGAGAATTTAAAGAACCTGTGAAAAGTTCCACTTCAAAACCCTTATAAAGATTATTTTGAGTCATTTATTTATCCAAACAGGCCAATGCTTTTAATATCCCTTTTGCTTTATTTATCGTCTCTTGATATTCATTTTCAGGAGAAGAATCAGCAACAATTCCAGCTCCTGCTTGCACTGAAACATCATATTTCCCATCTCTTGAGGGTTTAACTATCATAGTTCTTATTGTAATTGCAGTATTTAATGCACCATTAATATCAATAGATCCGTAAACACCAGCATAAGGTCCTCTAGAATCTTTTTCAAAGTCCTTAATCAATTGCATAGCTCTTATTTTTGGCGCACCAGTTACTGTCCCAGCGGGAAAAGATGCTTTAAGTAAATCCCATACATCAGCATTGTTTTTTAAGATCCCCTCAACTTCACTAACTATATGCATAACGTGTGAATATTTTTCAATAACCATTAAATCCTTGACCTTCACAGTCCCAATTTCACAAACTCTCCCAAGATCATTTCTCCCAAGATCAATTAGCATTACGTGCTCAGCTATCTCTTTTGGATCTTTTAATAAATCCTTTTCTAATTCCAAGTCTTGTTGATTATCAATACCTCTAGGTCTTGTCCCAGCTATTGGTCTTAAGCTTGCAACAATCTGATTATTTTTATTTTTTTCAGCCTTAACCATTACTTCAGGACTTGAACCTATCAGATACCATGAGCCAAAATCAAAAAATGACATGTATGGAGAGGGATTAACCATCCTCAAACTTCTGTATAAATTAAAGGGGTCATTATTGACTTGAGTTTGGAATCTCTGACTTATAACTATTTGGAAGATATCTCCCTTTCTTATATATTCTTTTGCAGAGAGTACTGCATCCTCAAAATCTTTTTTCTCCCAATTACTCTCTATATCTAAATTCAAATTCTCATTTTCATTCCAATCTAAAAACTCATTTTCTTTTAGAGGAACTCTCATTAAATTTCTAGTTTTTTTAATTTTAGAAATTGATTTAAGATACAAATCTTCAATCGAGGAATCTTTTGAAGAAGTTGTATCTGCATAAACCACTGCAGTAATACATCTTTTTATTTGATCAAAAACAACTAACTGATCAAAAAACATCCAGGTACCATAAGGGATATTGTTTTCAGGTATTTCATTTATTGGAACACTAGGCTCTATTCGATTTATTAATTCATAACCCCAAGAGCCATATAACTGTCCAATTGATGGTAAGTCATTAAGCATGGTTGACTTATATTTCTTTGTCCAACTCCTTAAAATATCAAAAGGATCACCTTTATGAGTTTCAGTTTTACCATTATTCCAAGTTTTAACTATTTCTTCTCCATAACAAACTGCTTCCCAAAGAGGTTTAGTAGCAACAATACTCCACCTACCCAAACTTTCCCCACCTTCAACGGATTCAAGAAAAACACCATGGGAATCTTTTGAAGATAACTTTAACCAAGTCGACAATGGAGTCTCCAAATCTGCTGGCCAAGTTTGAATGATAGGTATAAAATTTTTACCTTCTTTGTAAGCCTTTAGGAAACTATCTTTATGTGAGCTGATCATATTAATAATGTCAGCCCAAATTATAATTATTTTCTTCTTTTATATCAACTTTAAGGAATTTAATCAAAAGTATTCTTAGTTGTAAATTTCAAACCAGCTGGATTAGGATTCTCACCTATTCTTCTCGGATTATGGCCTACTTTCTCTCTTCCCTCATTTACTTTTTCAGAGAAAACACCATCTTTTGGGTGTAAAAATTCAATATCACCACCTGGGAAAATTCGGTAGATTTTAAAATCTTCAATTCTTGGTTTAAAGGATCTTAATTGTGTCCCTAATGCAAGGCATTGTTCTTTTCTTGCAAAGTACATTAAATTATCACCTTCGTGCATAATAGCCGCTCCACCGGTGGGCAATTCAAATGCTTGCTCCTTTGAGCTTTTCCATACAATTGCATATTTTTCTTCGGTTTCTGCTGAGTTTAATAAACCCCCAGTACTTCCTATATGCTTTGGAAATTGACCAACTAAAGTTTCAGTCATCCTTGATTTTGAGTTATTTATAATAAGAAATTAGCATTCATATTTTGCAAAATTCGAAATTTAAAGGAAATTTTCTACATTATTTAATATATGGAAAACTGATTTCTCATTTTATTTTGAATCTGAAATCGGAAAAAATACTGTCAAACCTGTATCACGCCTTTGTGTGACATGCCCTCCTAAACTAGCTAACAACTTTTGAGTAGCATTTTGACTAAGTTGTAAACTTCCTGTTTGAGGGTTCCAATTTAAAACAGGACCTATATCGGAACCGTTATCTTTTTTTAGAATTTCATTTTGATTACTTTCTAATTTTTGTACTTTTAATTGCAGTTTTAGTTTCTGACCAGCTGGTCTTAATTCTAATATTAATGTACTACCTTCTTTTAATCCTCTAGTATTTTTATCAATTAATCCACTTAACATTAATTCCAATTTTTCAGAATCACTTAAAATTTGCGGAAGTTGATTGGGGATATCAATCTTCAAAGAAATGCCACGTCGATTTAATTGTTTATTCCATAGGGGAGAAAGCTTTTTGAAAATTTCAGCTAAATTAATTTTTGCCAAGTTATTTAATGACGGGACTTCATTACTCACTAATTCTGCTGCATTAAAAATTAAACCAAACCTATCAATTTGTTCATTACATTCATTATCTATTTGAATTAAACGATTTTTCATTGATTCGTCCATCTTATATTTTTTTAAAGTAGAACTAATTAAGGTTCTTATTGTTGCCAAGGGCGTTCTTACTTCATGAGATATTGCACGTAACAATTTTGCTTCAGTTATTTGCAAATTTTTTTCATCGTTTTTTACAGAATTCTGAATATTATGATTGGGAGCAATATTTGCTAATTTTGCCGATAATAGGGGCCAAAATAATTTTTCAAATTGATTATTAATATTAAGATTACCTAAATTATTAATTGCATTACGAAATTTTGCTCCTTCCTCATAATTCTCTTGCTTTAATTTTGCGTGCATTAATTCAATTGAAAGTTTTAGGCTTTCTTCGTCACACTTCATTAATAAAATTTTCTTATCTTTTTCTCCTACAATTGATAATATGCATTGAAAATTTTGGGTTAGTATCATCAAAAAAGGTTCATAACCATCCTCTTGACTAAGATTTAAAACTTTATAATTACTAACTAAATCGAAATCTTTTTTTATTTTGTCTGAATTATTTACTGGCAAAAAAACTGCATTCTCATTTTGAAAATATGGAAACCCCTCAAGAGACCAAAGCCATCCATGAAATTGATTTAAAAATTTTTTATCATTAAAAGTTGGCAAAGGCGAGGCGACCCAAATACCCCCATTTTTATAATTCTGAGATAGAAAATCTTTTTGAATAACTTCTAAAGAAGCCCACCACATTCTTCTGGAAGTATCATTATCCACATATATTGTTTGAACTCCGTTAATCAAATTTTCTTGAATTTTTTTTATAGTTATTTTTGAATTCATCAACTTCTTAATGATCTAGAGCGTTTCAATACAGATAAAACAAATCCAATAGATATAAAATTAGTCACCAATGACGTTCGACCATAGCTCATAAAAGGAAGAGGAATCCCAGTAACTGGTCCTAATCCAATAGTCATAAATAAGTTAATAATTATTTGAAATAAAAAAGTTGAGGCTATTCCAATAACAATTAAAGATTCAAAGTTAGACCTAGCAATTGTTGCAGTATTAATGAGTTTTTTAATCAAAAGAAAAAACAAAAATAAAACTATTATGCACCCCACAAAACCCAATTCTTCGCCTAAGGCACTAAATATAAAATCAGTATGTTGTTCAGGTATAAATTGCAAATTAGTCAGCTTACCTTGTAGCAAACCATTCCCAAATAATCCTCCAGAACCAATTGCAATTTGACTCTGTATCAAATGATATCCACCACCTA
Organism: Prochlorococcus marinus CUG1417; assembly: GCF_017695975.1. Lineage (NCBI taxonomy): Bacteria > Bacillati > Cyanobacteriota > Cyanophyceae > Synechococcales > Prochlorococcaceae > Prochlorococcus > Prochlorococcus marinus. Next base: position 464,709 of record NZ_JAAORN010000002.1, read on the forward strand.
ATGGATCTCTATTTGGATCTAAAAATAAAACTAATCTATCTTTTTGATATTCTTTTAAGCCATATTGCCACAAAATTGGTGTCAATTTTGCTACTAAAAAATGAAATGAAATGGCGAGAGCAGAAAAAATAATTTTCTTTTTCGAAGATCTATAAGCAAGATATCCCATAACAGGAATCCAAAGAATAAGAAGATTTGGAAAGGTTAAATATAATATAGAGGTGATAATACAAAACACTAATATCAAAATCCACTCTATGGGCATTTGCGACCAATAGAGCATCACACCTGTCAAAACAAGTAAAACTAAAGAGGTACCTAGGTCCGGTTGAAAAAAAATTAATAGCCAAGGAATAACCATTACTAATAAAGGCAATACTAAATCTCTTATTGTTAAAATTATTTTTTTGTCGAGTACTAAAGCAAGAGTTAATATAGTACTTAGTTTAGCTACTTCTGACGGCTGAAAAGAAAAAATTCCCAAGTTTAGCCATCTTTGAGCTCCAGAAACTGAGATCCCAAAAAAATAAATTAGTAATAATGATATTAAAGTACAAAAATAAAATGGAACTAAATACTTTCTAAGTCTCTCTAAAGGTATATAAGAAATAAAAAATGCTAAAAAATAACCTAAAAAACCAGTAAAGATATGGCCTAAATAATTAGATACTAAAAAATCACCCTGAATACTTTTTATTAGTAAACCGGAAATAACAACTAAAAAAAGGGGGATTAATAGTAGTGGAGAAAATAAAAAACCTCTAATGTATTTGTCTTTTTTTGGTAAAAATCCTCTCTTATTTAATACAAAGATTCTCCTAAACATCAATTATCTATAAACAAATTGATTCTTAATTAATTTAGCTAAGTTACCAAATGCAATAGAACTTTCTTTATTGGGCTGGCTTATTGAGATTGGTACACCTTTATTACTTTCATCAACGAGAGGGATTTCAATAGGAATTTGGGCTAATAAAGGTAAATCATTTTCTTTAGCTAAGGTTAATCCTCCACCTTTACCAAAAATTTCATATTTTTTACTAGGCATATCTGGCGGAATAAATACTGACATATTTTCTACAATTCCCAATAAAGGTACTCCAAGTTGTTTAAACATTGCCAATCCCCTCCTTGCATCTTGCAAAGATACTTGTTGCGGAGTAGTAACGACAATAGCTCCAGAAATAGGAACAGATTGTGAAAGGGAAATTTGAGCATCTCCTGTTCCAGGTGGCAAGTCAATCACCAAAAAATCAAGAGGATTCCATTGAACTTGGTAAAGGAATTGACGGATAATACTGTTTAGCATTGGTCCTCTCCATATCACTGGTTGTCCTTCTTCTATAAGAAAACCCATTGATACCAAAGAAATTCCATATTTATTAATAGGTATTAACCTTTGGTCAGTACCACTACCTTCTGTAACCTTTGGATTTTGTTCAGCAACACCCATCATTGAAGGAGTATTAGGTCCATATATATCGGCATCCAGCAAACCAGTTTTAGCGCCTAATTTAGCTAGAGAACAAGCGAGATTAACTGCAATGGTACTTTTACCAACTCCACCTTTACCACTGCTAACAGCTATGATATGTTGAATACCATCAATCTTCTGCAACTCAGGCGCATTACTTTGATTTTGAGGTTCTGTTTTTCGAGGATTATTATCTATCTCTATTTGAACATCATCAATATCTTTAAAATCAAGTAGTACTTTTCTAACCTCTTGTACAATCCTATCTCTCTGAGAATTTGCAAATGATGGTAATGATAGTGTTACGATAACTCTTGGTATTGTTACTCTTACATTTTTAATCCAAGCTAATTCAATTACATTTTTCTGTGATCCAGCATCTAGAACTTTTTGTAAAGCAAAACTCGCATCTTCTATTGTCGTCATTAAATTTTTAAATATTTTGACAAGGTAGTCGACTGTTTAAAAGATTAAGAACTATGTCGAACTATCAAATAATAAGCAATAAGTACCCCCTAAGAGAAATTATAAAGGGAAACTTATAATTAACCAAAAAAATTTTTTTCTTCAAGATTTACTAAATACATGTTGAAAGAACCTCCTAAAAACTCGAGAGAAAAAACAAAAAATCTCTTATTAACTTTACAAGACAAAATTTGTTCAGGGCTTGAAAATGTAGACGGCAAAGGGAAATTTACAGAAGAATCCTGGCTAAGAGATGAAGGGGGCGGTGGAAGATCAAGAGTGTTGAAAGATGGTTCTATTTTTGAGCAAGCAGGAGTAAACTTCTCGGAAGTACAGGGAAAAGAATTACCGCAATCTATCATCTCTCAAAGGCCCGAAGCAAAAGGTCATGAATGGTTTGCTACGGGAACTTCTATGGTATTGCATCCTAAGAATCCCTATATTCCTACAGTTCATCTGAATTATCGATATTTCGAAGCTGGTCCTGTTTGGTGGTTTGGGGGAGGTGCAGACTTAACCCCTTTTTATCCTTATCTTTCTGATGTAAGAAATTTTCATAACGAGCATAAAAAAGCTTGTGAGAAAGTTGATCAAGATTTACATAAAGTTTTCAAACCATGGTGTGATGAATATTTCTTCTTGAAACATAGAAATGAATCTAGAGGCATTGGAGGTATTTTTTATGATTATCAAGATGGTTCAGGTAATATTTATAGAGGAAATCATCAAAATGGGGAGGCATCAAAAGCTTCACAAAGTATTGGTAAATCAAATTTAAATTGGGATAATTTATTTTCTTTAGCGGAAAACTGTGGGCAGGCATTCCTCCCTTCATATTTGCCCATTATTGAAAAAAGAGCTTCTCAAACATATTCATCGAAGGAAAGAGAATTCCAGCTATATCGAAGAGGTAGATATGTCGAATTCAATTTAGTTTGGGATAGAGGGACGATTTTTGGACTACAAACAAATGGCAGAACTGAATCTATATTAATGTCCTTACCACCCTTAGCTAGATGGGAATATGGATATAAACCTAAAAAAGGTTCTCGAGAAGAATTTCTCACATCAATTTTTACAAAACCACAAGATTGGTTAAATGATAAAGAGTTAGAGAAATTCTGTATAGAGAATAATATTTTTAATTAAAAATTATCGAATAAAATTTTAAAGTTTCTTAAATAGGAGTTTTAAATAAAGAACCGTCACTTTTCAACTGAAGTTTTTCTCCAAGTTCATTTTCTAAAGAGATTAATTCATCCCTATGCGCTCTTAGTCTCATGAAAGTTGAATCATTTTCATTTTCGTTGATCAACCTTAATTCAAATTTCTCCTCTCTTGCTGATTTTTTAAAATAAACAATTCCAGACAAAGGGCCCCCAATTAATCCCAAAAGGATAGGCCACCAACCTAATTCAGGATATATTTGGATAATTACTAATCCCAAAGCACAAGAACCAAAACCACCAAGAAAACCCAAAAAAATTGCTAAAAATTTACTAGAAACAACTTGACCCTTGAATATTAAAATTCTTTGTTCAAAATCTCCTCCTGTTTGCTTCCATCCCCTCAAATTAAGCCATTCACATAAACCATTTAAAACTTTAACTGGTTGCTGAGCAGATGAGATCTCAACGATAGTTGTTCTATCTTTACTGGAAGCCCTAAGGAAAAAAAATAATCCTATGGACAAGAGAATTGTCAGCAACAACGTTGAATTTAAGGAATAGGACATTAAAAATTTTTTCTATTAAGCTCGAGAATAAAAACTAAAGTTACATCATATTATAATTTTTTAAAATTATTCTGTAAAATATTCTTATTAGATAAAAATTCTTAATCAAATAAAACCTTAAGTAATATTCTAAATCTTAAATTACTTTAAAAAATTTTAAAAATGACTATTGAAAATAAAAACATTGATCTTCTTTATGGCGATTTAACAATAGATTTATATAATCTTTATAAAAAATCTTCCTATCTAGCTATAGACACTGAAGCGATGGGTTTAATCCATGGAAGAGATAGACTTTGTCTAGTACAAATATGCAATGAATTTAAAAGAACATCCTGTATAAAAATCGAACTTAATACATCTTCTTCACCTCATTTAAAAGCGCTCCTAGAAGATGACAAAATTACTAAAATATTTCACTATGCGAGATTTGATGTAGCAGCTCTAAAATGCAATCTTGAAATTAATACAAAAAACATTTTTTGTACAAAAATTGCCAGTAAGTTGGCAAGAACTTATACAAATAAACACGGTTTAAAAGATTTAATTAATGAATTGTTAGGAATAGAACTGGACAAAAGCTCGCAAAGTAGTGATTGGGGTAGCAACGATGATTTAACAAAAGATCAATTAGATTATGCCGCAAATGATGTTAGATATTTAATCGAAGCAATGCATAAATTAAAAGTTATCTTAGAAAGAGAAAGTAGATATGAATTAGCTCAAAAATGTTTCGAATCAGTTTCTGTACATGCTGATTTAGACATACTAAAATTCTCAAATATTTTTGAACATTAAGAATCAATCTTCAGTTAAAAAATTATCTTCACCATCAAGAGTTTCCATAAGCTTATCAAGCATTCTCGAAGAACTTAATTTATCTCCATCATTTTTTTCACAAATTTCTAAGACATTTTGCGCAACTTGTATTTTTTCTTGAATAGTTTTCGAGCCTTCTTTTGCAATTTGAATTTCTACTTTCTTCTTAGCAGAAGATAAGCTTATACTCATAAGTTTTGCAATTTCTGCGCAAATTTTTAGATATTGCCGATCATTTATTGGATACATACAAAAAATTAATAAGCTAGTGCCATTTACTAAGATAACAAATGAAGGTTTATGGCATCTACGATTTTCTTACTTGCTCCGGATTCCCCCATTCTTTTTTTCCCAATTTTTGCTTGTTCTAACCTCTCAACTTTTCCTTCCAAAAGTAAACTTAAACGTTTTAAAAGAATTTTTTTGTTCTTGCAAACTAAAACACTACCTCCCAATAATCTTGATTGCCTTTTTGCAAATGATTTTGTAAATTGTGGTCCATGTCCCGGTAGAGAAAGAGATGGGATTCCAAGGCCAGTAATTTGCTCCGTAGCAGTTCCTGCATTAGACAAGCCAACTTCTGCCATATTGGCCCATGAATTGAATTTACCTTTTCCAATGGCTACATATTGATCTTTCTTTTTCCATACTGAATCTTCATCAATTAGCAATTTAACTTTACTCTGTTTTATAAAACCATATTTATTTAAATAACTTTGAATTTGAATCACATTTGCATTAATGCTCAAAGGCAAAAGTATTACCAAATCCTTTGAAAAATCAAAATCTTGCAAACAATTAAGAAAATTATCAAGATTTTTAAAAGCTTCAGGGTATCTACTTCCAACTAATAAGATAATTCTTTTAAAAGAAATAATATTTGATATCTTCTCGTTTGATGCGTTAACAAAATCCATCATTGGATTACCCAAGTATTTTGCATCAATACTTTTTCTATTCAAATTATTAGCTGTAATTTTATCTCTCATAATTAAATTTTTACATCTTGGAGATTTCATAAAAAACATTTCCCACGGATCCCACTCAGAACCTTTTAACTTATGATAAAAATCGCTTAAATCCCAACCTGGACCACTACTCCAAGTATGATCACTTTTGGGAGTTCCAATAAAACTAAATTCACATTCTGAACTCCAAGCATAAAGTAATGGCAAAAAATCTCCTACCGCAATAATTTTCCATTTATGTTTTGACTTCCGTTTTACAAGTAGAAAATTTCTTAAATTATCGATTAAAAATCCTGCAAACAAATCAAGCAAAAATCCCTTCAGACTTTGATTACTAAAACCTCCACTAGGCAGCTCTTTTAAATACCCTATTTTACGAAAATTCTTTGATTTTATGGAATTAAATACATCTCCATTTCCTACTAAAGGCAAAACTTCAACATTTTTATTTTTTCTTTTTTTTAGTATTATTTTTATTATTTCCGATGCTATTACATCTTCTCCATGACCATTGCAGATAAATAATATAGAATGAGACACCTTACTGTTAAGATCATAAAAAGACTCAATCGAATCTTTTTCGGCGGCATGGCCAAGTGGTAAGGCAGAGGATTGCAAATCCTTTATCCCCAGTTCGAATCTGGGTGCCGCCTTATTTAATTTTTTTACGCATTGAATTATGAAGTTTTCGAAGAACTTCAATTTCAAATAAAGGGTATAAAGTTTCAATTACTTGTTGATATAAAAAATAGTCTTTTTTATTATTGTTAAATAATACCTTAATTATTAATTGATAAATAAAATTGGATGGATTTATTAATTTTATTCATAAGGTTATTTATTTAGAAATTTGAACTATTTAGTAATCATTATCTGCTACACACATTCCTAAACAACGAACACCATTTGTTGCAGTCCTCTTACAATGATTACATAAAATGGTATCTTTCTCTGAAGTGAGGTTAATTTTTGAATTATTTTGATCTTTAAAATTTATTAACTCTTGTGTTGAATCAAATAGAGTCATTCTTAGAATCATCACTTGAATCGATACTAACAACAAGTGAAGCATTTTTGTTGGAAGAGGGTATATCCATAATTTTTACAGTTTCTTTAGGCTCATCAACAACTTGATTTTCATCAGTACTCTCATCAACTGCACAAGCTTCAAGAGCCTCTCTCAATAGAGAATCAAAAGTTGCTCCAGGCAATCTATGTCTAGCAACCTCAAGAAAAGTTCTCGGTAACGATTCAGATGCAGCATCTCGCAAGGCAGGATTATTCTTTCTATGTTCTTGTTCTTCTTCTATTGATTTAATAAACCTCAGTGTGACATCTCTTTTGGTAGAGGCTTTTATCAGCGTATCGTTTTCAGGATTACTAACATTAGGTTCATTTTCAAGATCACTAAGTCTTTTTTCCAAACTATTTAAAACTTCATTAGCTTCTTTACTAATATGTGCTAATTGACCATCGGACAAATTAGGTAAATCAGCGACAAAAACTTTGCCATGATCCCTTAGTGTCAAGAAAGTTGGTCTTGGGCCTTGAGCCTGTCTACCACTAAATTCTGAATTATTAGCTATTGGTCTTTTTGGAGGTGTAGGGCCTGCTGAACTACGTCTACGTGTAATTCTTTGATTATTTGCAAAGGGCATTGAATAAAGGATTAAATCTTAATACTTAAACTTCCGATATAATTCGGCGGTAATTTTATTATATTACACCTAACTTTTTCATTTGGGTACTAAAAATAATTTTTAAAACTCATTAAAAAAAGATAAAAAAATTTAAGTTAAAATTTCTGGCAAAAATTTATTATTTATTGAATCATTTTTTCGAACTATCTTTCCAATTTCCCAACTATCTATATCATGCTCTTTACAGATACTTAATATCGCTTCCTTAAATTGTTTATCAATAATTAAACAAAATCCCACTCCAAGATTGAAAGTATTCCAAAAATCTTTTTCAGGAATGGACCCTTTGTCTTTAAGGAATTTAAATAAAGTAGGAATTTCCCAAGAACTTGTATTGATATAAGGAATAAAATCAGAAGGTATACATCTTGGTAAATTTTCTGGAATTCCTCCTCCAGTAATATGAGACATTGCTTTAATTTCTATATTTTCAGATAACATTTGATTAATCACATTATTGTAAATTTTTGTAGGTTTCAATAACTCATCATAAAAATTCAAGTGAGAAACTTTTTCAAATTCTTTATCTATTTGATCATTATTTTGAATAATTTTTCTTACTAAACTAAAGCCGTTACTATGAACTCCATTACTTTTTAAAGCAATAATTAAGTCATTTTCAGATACTTTTTTACCATCAATAAGCTTATCCTCATCAACTATTCCAACACAAAATCCTGCAAGATCATACTTATTTTTTGAATAAAATCCTGGCATTTCAGCAGTTTCTCCACCGAGTAATGAACAATTATTTTCTCCGCAGCCATGTGAAATACCCTTAACAACCCTCAATAATTGTTTCTTATCAAGTTTACCAGTAGCAATATAATCAAGAAAAAATAAAGGTTTTGCCCCACTAGTAATGATATCGTTCATGCACATAGCAACTAAATCAATACCAACCTCAAAGTGAAAGTTTTTACTTTGCGCTAATTCTAATTTTGTTCCAACACCATCAGTTCCTGAGACAAGAACTGGTTTTTTAAAACTATCGATAGGAAGTCTAAACAAACCTCCGAACCCACCAATACCCTCAATAACATTAGATGTATGAGTTCCTTCAACTGCTTGTTTAATTTCCGAAACAAATTCTCGCCCAGCTTCTATATCAACACCTGATGTTTTGTAATCCATGAAATAAAAATGATAGACTTTCTCTATATAGATATTCCTCCTAAGATTGCTTTTGTCCAGTAATTATTTATCAAATATATTTATTTTTTAAAAACAAAGTGAAGAAAGTAATCATAAGGAAAACTGAAGAAATAGAAAACTGGAGAAGAAATATAAATAGTGAAATTAACTTCATTCCAACAATGGGAAATCTTCATAATGGACATATAAAACTAATATCAACAGCAAAAAATGATAATTCTAATGTTAATTTAGTAAGTATTTTTATTAATCCACTTCAATTTGATAACAAGTTAGATTTAGAGAATTACCCTAAAACAATTGATAATGATATAAAAATCTCCTTTTCAAATGGCGCAGATGCCATCTTCATCCCAAGTAATGAAGATATATTTCCACCAAATAATAAAAATATTAAATTCCTAAAAGCTCCAATAGAATTATCTTCTGCATTATGTGGATTAAATCGAAATGGGCATTTTGATGGCGTTTGTACAGTAGTTTATAGATTACTTAATCTCATTAAGCCAAAAAATCTTTACTTAGGAGAAAAAGATTGGCAACAACTTTTAATTTTAAAAAATCTTATCCTAAGAATGAAATTAAATGTTGCTATTAAATCTATTCCTACACAGAGAGATTTTGATGGAATTCCTTTAAGTTCACGTAATGTACATTTATCAAAAAACGAAAGAAAATTGATTAAGTTTTTTTCAAGTGAGTTATTAGAAGCAAAAAAAATTTTTCAACAAGAAAAAAAGATCAATTTAAACGAAATAATTAAAAAGCTATCAGCAAAAAAAATTTCGATTGAATATTTAGAACATTTACATCCTTATACACTCCAAAAAGCTAGACTTGAGGATAATATTTCGCTACTAGCTGGTGCGATAATATGTGGAAAGACAAGATTAATTGATCACGTTTTTCTTATGAAAAGAAGGCCGATTATTGCAATAGATGGTCCTGCAGGGTCAGGTAAAAGTACTGTAACAAAGTTAGTAGCCAAGAAACTTAAACTTTTATATTTAGATACTGGAGCAATGTATAGGGCATTGAGTTGGTTTCTGATAAAAGAAAGTATTGATTATAAAAAAGAAAAAAAATTACAGAATATTCTTAAAGATATATCTATTGTCTTCAAGTCGAATACAATTTCAAATCAGGACGTTTATGTAAATAACTACTGTGTTACTAAAGAAATTAGATCGCAAAAGATAAGTTCCATCGTTTCTAAAATTTCCTCAATAAAAGAAGTAAGAAAATTCTTAGTAGAAGAACAAAGAAAAATTGGAGAATCAGGCGGACTTGTAGCTGAGGGAAGAGATATAGGAACTACTGTTTTTCCTCATGCAGAACTTAAAATATTTTTAACTGCTAGCATCGATGAAAGAGCAAAAAGAAGAAAATCTGATAAAAATAGTAAAGACTCACAAGAAATCGACCTTCAAATATTAAAAGAACTTATAAAGAAAAGAGATTTTGAAGATTCCAATAGGGAAATTTCACCTCTAATGAAAGCGAATGACGCAATAGAAATTATTACGGATGGATATTCAATTAATGAGGTAGTGGATAAAATTATTGATCTTTATAATGCCAAGATTCCTAAAGAGACTGAGATCTAATAAATTCAAGAAATACTTTCCAAAAAACCGTTTACAGAGTCTTCTAAAATATCAAGAACATAATCGAAACCCTCATCACCGCCAAAATATGGGTCAGGAACTTCTTGATCATTAAAAACTAATCTAAAATCTTGTATTTTTTTAATTGATGCAAAATCACTTGAAGCTGTTCTATTTTTAAGATCTATAATATTTCTAAAATTTGAGTCGTCCATCGCAAGAATATAGTTAAATTCGTCAAAATCTTTGCTAGTAATTTGGCGAGCCCTGCTTAAGATATTTATATCTCTTCTTTCTGCCGCAATTCTCATCCTATAGTCAGATTTCTTTCCAATATGCCAACTTCCAGTTCCAGCTGAATCTACAATAAAGCCATCGGTTAATCCCTTCCTTTTAATTAAATTTATAAAGATAGCTTCTGCTGCAGGAGACCTACAAATATTTCCTAAACATACAAAAAGAACAGAAATTTTTTTCATATGATTCCAAATTTCAATAAATTATAAGACTTTTAAGTAGTAAATAAAACTTCTTTAATTAAAGATTCAGTAAATTCTTTACCAAACAAGCTCGACAACATTGGCCTTGCCGGATCGTTATCTCTTCTATATTTTAAATAATTATTTTGACCATTTATTAATTCTTTTTGCAGTTCCATATTGGCTTCTTTGCTTTCGAAAAGAATTTCCAAATACAAATCAAGATATTCCTTAAATGTGGTATAAAGCTGGTTAGCAATTAAAAAATCACTTCTTTCTTCTTTTGGTAATTTTGACCAGATTACTCCTGGAGAAAAAAATCTAGCTACATCTGCAGACATTTTTTCGGCAAATGGGAGTGATGAATGACAATAATTTTTGAGTTTTATAAGTTTTTCTAATAACCCATTATTATATTGATTTTGTATTTCTAGTGAAGGTTGAAAGTCTAATACTAATAAATGACTATTAGGTAGAGAAACAAAATCTACTCCAAAAAATGGGACATTATAAATAGTATTAGGAATAATTAAAAAATTTAAAACAGAATAATTTGGACTATTAATACACACTGCTCTTGCGAATTGAATTCTTTTTTTATGCATTACACCCCAAGTAGAGAGATTCACATTTTTTTTTGATTTTTTTGAACCATAAGTAGAATCTTTATATGAATATTCCGAGGGTATTATTTTTTCTAAACAGTTGTATTTACTTAAATTATTAATTAAATATTTTAAAAAATTATGCCATCTCCAATCTGGCCTGTAAAAAATAGTATCTTGTATTAACATTCAATGAATAATCTCATTATTTAATGTAAAAAGAAATTTATTTATAAATTTTTTTGTCCATTTCTCTCCAAAAAAAGATTTAAACAACTTATCTGCAGGGTCTTTTTCAAAACTGTACTTATCATATTTTATTTGATTAATCTTTATTTCTTCTGCATTTAAAAATTGATTAACAGGATTCGATTTATAAATGTTCAAATAATTATTTACAAATGAATGGAATATATCATTTAAATCTCTATCAAGATTTAATTTATTTCCTCTACATATAATCACCCATGGGGAAAAATACTTTTTTGAATCATATATATTCTTCATTTTATTATTATCAAATGCAGAATATTTTTTCTTAATACTACCTAAACTTGAACAATATTTTTCAAGATAATTTCCTTCTTGAATTAAAGGTTGATAATCAAGTATTGCTAATAACTTTTGAGAAGTTCCAAACCATAAAATATCAGCTCCTAAAATAGGTATTTCACTATCAAAATTTGGATATGCGACCGTATTAAACACTTGCAGTTTTTTGCCACCATTTAATCTCGTTATTCGCCACTTTCTATATTCGGGAGATGAGAAAAGCCAATTTTTAATAATATATTTTGAGTCTTCGTTGTGATGTTCTTTGAATTCACTAGATATTTGTACTTCCTGACCATTTAATTCATCAATATTGGTTTTAAGGAAATCAACTAATGAATCAAACATAAATTACTAAGTCTCGGTGCTTCCTTTTCTTACTTTTTTTGTAATGTAATTAAATACAATCTTGCCTAAAACAGCAATCAAGTTGCCTTCAAGCTCCCTAAACATTTTCATATTGTAAGTAAAAGCTTGATTAGCTTCATCAATTATTTGATCAGCAGTAATTTGATTTATTGGAAGTTTATTCAAAGTAAGGGAATATTCTTCTTTGAATTTCTTTTCATCATCAATTAATTCAAATTCATAAAAATTTAAACCATCATTTCCCTGCAAATTTAATGCTTTTTTAGCAATCCTTTTCAAAATTTGCCCCCCAGATAAATCTCCTATATAGCGCGTGTAATGGTGACCAACCAATAGCTCTGGTGAATTTTTTGCGACTTCGCGAATTCTTTCAACATATTCTTTTGCAGATTGAGAAATATTAATTTCATTCTTCCAGTTTTCACCAAAATAAAATTTAAGATCATTTACAAGAGTTTCTTTCCTGAATAATGATTTAAAACCTATAGGTTTTATAACGGGGTGTTCCTCATTGACCAGTCTTTCAATTTCTTCTTCCATAGCTTCATAAACAAAATATAAATCACTAATTAATTTTCTATAAGAGTTTTTTTCAACAACTCCTTTTAAAAAACAAGCCACAAACCCAGTATTTTCTGCCATAGTGTGGGATTTTTTTGTCCCTTCTCTTAATTGTCCTGCAAGAGCGACTGCCATATATTTTGTATTAATTTTGTAAGTGTATTTAATCTACAAGGAAAATACATAAAACAGCTAATTTTTGTTACTAGCAGATGTTTTAGAGAATAACTTATAAAGTTCTTTACAAACCAAAAAAAGATTATCTTTCTGTTCTTTTTGAGGTAAATGAGTACCAGTCATTTCCCAGTCTCCGATAGTAGCTACTCGCCATCTCTCAGAGGGAACAATCATACCCCTCATTATTATTCCTAACAATTTAGGAACTCTATTATTGTTATCATTTTCAATTCTCAATTGTAAGAGTATTGCTCTACATTCAATGCGAGGACTCCACCCAGGAAAATGAAACGCAAAATCAATTGTATCTTGCATGGATTCATCATTTGAATTTTCCCATGGACTAAAGTTTACACTGGCATCTGGAAAATACTTCCGAAACAAAGCTGCAGTAGAAGCAATTTTATTAGCTATTTCAACATTACTTACATTTGAACTCGCATTCATAAGTAGCTGAGTATTTTTTTGAAAATGACATAATTTCCTCTAACTTGCTTATTAACTACTTTTTCTTTTAATAAAGATGTTGAAATGCTGATCAATAAACTATTCTCTATTCACATTTGAATAATAAATTTCTAGGTTTTAAAGATAATAACTCATCGCAAATTACAATACGAGGAACTTCAATGAGTTATCTTTTATTAATTCAATGCTATGCCAAAATTTGAAAAATTAACTTTACCCAATGAAGGCGAGATAATAACTTTTAATCAAGGCAAACCTAATGTTCCTAATCATCCAATTGTCCCATTTATTAGGGGTGATGGTACTGGAGTTGATATTTGGCCTGCAACTCAAATCGTTCTTGATTCGGCTATTAAAAAAAGCTATGGAGACGAAAGAAAAATTAATTGGTTTAAAGTCTATGCAGGTGATGAAGCTTGTGAACTTTATGGAACATATAACTACCTACCTCAAGATACTATTGAAGCAATCAAACACTTTGGCGTAGCCATCAAAGGTCCTTTAACAACTCCCATCGGTGGAGGTATTAGATCTCTTAATGTTGCATTAAGGCAAATATTTGATTTATATAGCTGTGTTAGACCATGCAAATATTATTCAGGAACTCCAAGCCCTCACAAAAATCCCCAAAATTTAGACGTTATTGTTTATAGAGAAAATACTGAGGATATCTACATGGGAATTGAATGGGAAGCGGAAGATAATAATTGTCTTGAATTAATTAATCACTTAAATAACGTTGTCATACCAAAAAGTAAAAATTTAAAAAATAGATCAATACCCGATGGATCAGGTATAGGAATAAAACCAGTGAGTAAATCTGGTAGCCAAAGGCATATTAGAAAAGCTATTGAACATGCCAAAAGATTATCAGGAGATAAAAGGCATGTGACTCTTGTACATAAAGGGAATATTATGAAATATACAGAAGGTGCATTTAGAGATTGGGGATATGAATTAGCAGTAAATGAATTTAGAGATGATTGCATTACAGAAAGAGAAAGCTGGATTTTAGATAATATTCAGAAAAATCCAGAACTTACAATTGAAAATAATGCTCGAAAAATTGAACCAGGTTTTGACAAGCTTACAAATAACAAAAAAGCATTCATTTGCGAAGAAATTAAAGAAGTTATTGCATCAATATCTAATTCTCACGGAGATGGAAAATGGAAAGAACTTATTCTTGTTGATGATCGGATAGCTGATAGTATATTTCAACAAATTCAAACTAGACCTCAAGAATATTCAATTCTTGCAACCTTAAATCTAAATGGAGACTATGTTTCTGATGCAGCTGCAGCCATTGTTGGTGGCCTAGGTATGGCTCCTGGTGCAAATATTGGAGATAATGCAGCAATTTTCGAAGCTACGCACGGTACTGCGCCAAAACATGCAGGCTTAAATAAGATTAATCCAGGCTCAGTAATTCTTAGTGGTGTAATGATGCTTGAATATTTTGGTTGGGATGAGGCAGCTAACTTAATTACTAATGGTTTAAGTAAGGCAATAGAGCAAAAAAAAGTCACCTATGATCTAGCACGCTTAATGGAACCAAAAGTAGAACCCTTATCCTGCAGCAGTTTTGCTGAAGAAATTATCTCAAATTTCTAATTTTAAAAATTATTTTTATTTTCAAATACTTTCCAAATATTAACCAGTGAATCTTTAGTACCAATGTTTCCAGGATGAGTAACAATTGGAAGTTTTGCGCCATTTTTTAGATTGCAAGTCACCACTGAAATGCCAGTAAGTATCTGTCCTTCAAGATAAACATAATCTGCATTAAGTCCTTTACTAAGAATCAAATTTGTTGTTATTCCACCTTTTGAAATCAAATATCCTATTTCATACTTCAAATCTGTGACTAATTCAGCAATAAAACAGGCAAGTAAATTATAAAAATTAAATAGTTCAGAAGAATCTAAAGACATAACTTTTCTTGAAGTAAACAAAACAGGAGTTTTTCCTTTCTCAAAAGAAAATCTAATTTCTTTCAATAATTTATTTTTAAACAAATTCCTTAGCTTCTGATTATTATCTGATGAAGTAATTTTAAAGAATTCAAAAACATCTAATTCAACTGGATTACAATTACTTCTCTCTAATAAATTATTCAATTGTATTGTTGAAAGTTCTACATATGATCCAACAATTATCAGTCCTGGAAGAAAACTCTTTTCTTTATTTCTTATTCTTAAATTAGTGAAAAATATTTCACTATATGAGACACTTTTTTTTTCAGAAATTGAACTTATAAAACTTGCTGCAGTTCGAAAAAGGAATTTTTTTTGTTTAATTAATTTTTTAATTACTAAAGAAAATTTTTTTAGTTGAGAATAATTTTCTACATCTACAACTACATGTTTATTATTCTTCAAGTTCTTTAGTGTTTTAAAAACAATATTATTTTCTTTATCATTTAGCATTTCGATATCTGATAAAAAAAGATTTTGAATATCTTCAAAATTTATTTGCGATTTACTCTGCTGAAATAACAGACTCTTGACATTACTTGTCTCATATCCAAAAATTTTATCTGTTGCAAAAATTGTTTGACTAATAGGAGTTTTATCAACAAAATGAGATCCATTAATTGTTAATCTTTTACCCTCAATAAAAGCTGGGATATGAAAAGTAGCATCAAAAGGACCTAAGCAACTATTTAGAGCAGTTGGCTCTAAAAAGTTATGTCCTCGAAGAGTAGAGTCTCCTCTACTTATAAAAATAATTTCTTCTTCATAGGCTTGAGAAGTAATTACAGTCTTAAGATTTTTGCAAATTTCCTCTATTTTTAATTTCGCATCATGTTCCGATAGTGACCTTGTATTAGCCAAAATAAAAAATAAATTAGATTTTGATTCAAAACCTTTGACTAAAGTTGAGAAGTCCCACTTAAGCAGTAATAAGCAATCGTGAACAGTTTGAGAGCCTGTGGGATCATCATCTATAACGACAAATTTCATAAGTATTGCAAAATTACTTAAGAGATTTTATTTGTATTGAGGCATTTAATCTTTTACTATCATTTGAAGGAATCATAATGTTTCTAAATCCATCAACAAAAGAATTTCGGGGACTAGTCCAAGGTTCGAGACATATCATTCTTCTTGGAGGATCACTCCAAATAACGCCTAAATCAAAAGGATATGGATGATTTAAAGTCACCTCTCTTTTAAAAATCTTATCTCGAAAAGAGCTTCTTCCGGAAGTATACATGAGAAGATCAACTCCTAAATTAATTTTGTTTAATTCATCCAACGTATTACTTATAGTATTTCTTTCTTGATCCTGACAATTAAGTGGATTATCAACAAACTCTAAATTTTTGAAATCTGAAACATTAAAATAAGGATGCAAACCAAAATTTATAGGCATAGCAAAATCTGTTTTGTTATGGATTGTAATTTCAAATTCTAAAAAGTTAATTTTTAACTTTACTTCTATTTTTAGTTCGAAATCGAAAGGATAATATTTTTTGGTTTCTTTAGATGCATTTAAGAATAAGTATAAAAATTTTTCATTTTCATTGAGGGAGTATTGCCATTGCAAATCCCTAGCGAAACCATGTTGTGGTAATTGCAAATAACCATTTCCAAATACTGAACTAGAGGTATTGAGATTCCCACAAATTGGAAACAAAATTGGAATGCCTCCCCTAATACTTTTTGTCTTGTCCATAAATCTTGTTTGATCGAAATAAAGTATTTCATGACCATCTGAAACCCAATTTGTAATAACGCCTCCTCTTTCAGGACAAAATTTGATGTAATTATTTTTATCTAATTGAAAGACAAAAATTCCTTGGTCCTTATTAGATAATTCAAGTTTCACGATTATTACTTAAAGAGAATCAACCCAATCCAAAATATGCTGATTAACTAATTCAGGTATCTCATCATGAGGGCAATGTCCTGCGTCAAGAATAATTTCTTTTGTATTCTTTGGTGTAAATTTTTTATATAAATTTCTTTTTTTTGGAGTGTTCATCCATGGATCTTTTCCTCCCCAAAGAAGTAATAATGGTGCATTTAACTTTGCAAATAGCTTATCTAACGGCAATCCCTGAGGACCTGATGGGTTAAATACACTTCTAAAAACATTAAAAGCTCCGAAATCTAATGAAGGCTTCCTTATTGACTCAACTAAAAAATCATCAACATTTTTTTTATCAACATAAACTTGATTCAAAGTTTTTTTAATATTTTTTGGGTTTCTCATATTTTCAAAAATCAAACGTTGAAGAACAATATTTTTCAAAAATATACCGGCAACTGTTTCAATTGAAGTTTGCAACATATTCTTTTTGATTGTTTTTTCTTCACTAAAATATCCTGCAGCATTCAGTAAGATCACTCCAGCATTTAGATCATTTAATTCTGCACCAGCTGCTAATGCTGCATAACCACCTAATGAATTTCCAACAACAATTGTTGGTTTTTTTATTTTCTCTTGCACATAAGCAACAACCTGATCCTTCCATAAAGATCCTGAGTATTCAACATCTTGGGGCTTAGGACTTTTTCCAAAACCGAGAAGATCAATCGCATGAACTTCATATTTTTTACTCAAAATGGGGATATTGAATCTCCAATGATCCGTAGAGGCCCCGAAACCATGAATTAATAAAATTGCACATTCTTTTGATATTTGCTCGGGCTTAGCAGAAACAGTATGTATTGGGTAATTTAAAAAATTCCATTCATAATTAATATCACTATCAATCAAAGCTGATTTTTCCATTTATTGAAATTTTATTTGTATTGATTCTAATAAACTTATTTCCTAAAGAAGACCAACAGGATCAGCTGCAACATCATCTGAAATTTTATTACCATCATTTGGAGGCTTATCTTTTAGAACAATTCTCAAGAGAACAGGTGCAAGAAATGTAGTTCCAATTACCATAAGTAAAATGGCTGCTTCTAGAGAAGGAGTTAACAATTTAGCGCTTGTTCCTAGCCCAAGGAAAATTAAACCAACCTCTCCTCTAGGCATCATACCCAGACCTACAACTAATCTATTTGTGGGTTTATCACTTGAAAATACCCATCCGGCAGCAATTTTTCCAATAATTGCAACAACTAATAAAAATCCTGCAACTACAAGAGCTGACCTACTTGTTGGATCAAGTGGATTAATAACTGATAAATCCATACCAGCTCCAACCAATACAAAGAAAATAGTTGCGAATAAGGAAACTAAAGGTAAAACCGATTGTTGTATTGCATGATTATTTTTAGAACTACTAAGAATCAATCCAGCTGCAAAAGCACCTAAGGCTGCTTCTAATCCAATAGCTGTTGCGACAAAACAACATAATACAAGTATGACAAAAGATGCCACGACTACAGCTCCAGGTGCTTTCAATCTATCTAATAACCAATCAAATCCTGGTGCTGCTGTTCGACTTAATGCGATAGCAGCAATAACAAATACTACTGCTGCCGCAACTAATTTAATAATTGGAGCAATTTCTAAAGAACCTCCTGCAGCAAGAGCCACAACAACTGCCAGAATAACAATTCCCAAAATATCGTCTAGCACTGCTGCGCCAATAACAATCTGTCCTTCTCTAGTTTTCAAATATCCTAATTCACCGAAAACACTTGCAGTAATTCCTATACTTGTGGCAGTCATCGATGCTCCAGCAAAAACTGCTGGAATTAGATCGACCTGAAAAATAAACATTAATCCGAGAGTTCCAAAGGCAAACGGTAAAATTACCCCAGCCATAGCAACAGTAAAAGCCTGCGCACCGACAGCTACCAATTCCTCTAACTCACTTTCTAATCCTGTTAAAAATAAAAGTGCATATAACCCAAGTGTTGCTACTGCTTGGAGGGATGGGAAACTTTCGAAATAAACCTCAGATACTGAATCCGGCGGAATTGAAGCTAATGAACTAATAACATTTACGAGTCCCTCATTTAGTTCAGTTCCAGCTGAGGGCGGTATCAATAAATGGAGTCCTGATGCTCCTATTACAACCCCTGCAAGAAGCTCACCTACAATAGTTGGCAAACTTAGTCTTACTAATACTTCTGCTAATGCTCTTGCTGCTAAAAAGATCAATAGAAACCTAATTACTCCTATTAACGTTTCAGCAACTTCTAAATCATGTGCACTTAATTCAGCAAGTAAAGGGTACATTTAAGTGTAAAAAATAAACTATCTAATTGGAAGATAGTTTATTGAGGGCCCACTTTAAGAAATATGTAAGAAAAAAGCAAAAATACTCAACAAGTGTGGATCTGAAGTTACAACAAAGAAATTTTCTTAAAAATGGCTATTGTCTGTTATATGGCCAATCCAATGAATTCCAACGAACCCTTCGATCTACGTTTGCCCACACCCGGCTGCTACTTAGATCCTGAGAAAGCTGGCATGGATTCTGATGCTGTTTTCCAAGGAATGACAGCTCATCTTTTCTATACTCTTGGAAAGTTAGCTACTTCTGCAAGTCCTCACGACTTGTATATGGCTTTAAGTTACGCGGTTAAAGATAGGCTAATGACAAGATATTTAGCCAGCCAGGAAGTTATAAGAAAAAAACCACAAAAAACAGTAGCCTACTTATCAGCAGAATTCTTAATAGGCCCTCAATTAAGTAATAATCTTCTCAATCTTGGAATAACTCAAGAGGCAGAAGATGCTTTGAAGAGATTTGGAATTGATTCATTGTCAACAATTCTTGAAGTTGAAGAAGAGCCTGGATTAGGTAATGGTGGACTTGGCAGACTTGCAGCTTGTTATATGGAATCATTAGCATCTTTACAAGTTCCAGCAGTTGGTTATGGTATTCGATATGAATTTGGCATATTTAATCAGTTAATTAGGGATGGTTGGCAAGTTGAAGTAACTGACAAATGGTTAAAAGGTGGATGGCCATGGGAACTTCCACAACCAGATGAATCATGTTTCGTTGGGTTTGGAGGCAGAACTGAAAGTTATAGAGATGATAAAGGGAACTACAGATCAAGATGGATACCTTCAGAACATGCTATTGGAGTTCCTCATGATGTTCCAGTTTTAGGTTACCGAGTAAATACATGTGACAGATTAAGATTATGGAGAGCTGATGCAACCGAAAGTTTTGACTTTTATGCATTCAATATCGGTGATTATTATGGTGCAGTAGAAGAAAAAGTTGCATCTGAAACTCTCTCAAAAGTTTTATATCCGAATGATGGTACTGACGAAGGTAGAAGATTAAGACTCAAACAACAACACTTTTTTGTAAGTTGTTCTCTTCAGGATATGTTGAGAAGCCTCGAAAAAAGATCAATACCAATAACAGAATTCGCTAAGCATTGGACAGTCCAATTAAATGATACCCATCCTGCCATTGCAGTAGCAGAATTAATGAGACTTCTTATTGACCAATATCAAATAGGTTGGGATAAGGCTTGGAACATAACAACCTCCTCAGTAGCTTATACCAATCACACATTACTACCAGAAGCTTTAGAGAAATGGGATTTAGGCTTATTTAATGATCTTCTTCCTCGTCATCTAGAAATTATTTATGAAATTAATTGGAGATTCCTACAGCAACTAAGACTACGTTACCCTGGTGATGACAAAATCCTTCAAAAACTCTCAATAATAGATGAAGAAGGCTCCAAATCAGTTCGTATGGCCCACTTAGCTACAATTGGAGCACATCATATAAATGGTGTAGCAGCTCTTCACTCAGATCTAATAAAAAGACAACTTCTTCCTGAATTTGCAGAACTATGGCCTGAAAAATTTACAAATGTCACTAATGGGGTTACTCCAAGAAGATGGGTTGCCCTATCTAATCCATCATTATCTAACCTTCTAGAAAAAGAAGTTGGTCCTAATTGGATAACAAATATGGAACTTCTTAAAAAATTAGAAGAAAAAAAAGATGACAACAATTTTTTACAAAAATTTGAAGAAACTAAATTAAATGGAAAAAGAAAATTAGCTAGTTTTATTCATTCAAAAACTGGAATACTTGTAGATCCATCAAGTTTATTTGATGTTCAAGTAAAGAGAATTCATCAATATAAAAGGCAACATTTAAATGCCCTACAAATTATTGCTCAATATTTAAGAATAAAAAATAATTTAAATACGCATGAAGTTCCAAGAACAATAATATTCGGAGGTAAAGCTGCACCAGGTTATTTTATGGCAAAGCTAATGATTCGATTCATCAATGGTATTGCTGATGTAGTTAATTCTGATCCAGACATGGATGGTTTATTAAGGGTTGTTTTTTTACCGGACTATAATGTCAAACTTGGTGAAATAGTTTATCCGGCAACTGATCTTTCAGAACAAATTTCAACTGCTGGTAAAGAAGCTTCTGGAACTGGAAATATGAAGTTTGCCATGAATGGTGCTTTAACTATTGGAACCTTAGATGGAGCCAATGTGGAATTAAGAGATCTTGTAAAAAAAGAGAATTTCTTTCTTTTTGGTAAAACTGAAAGCGAAATTATGGATTTAAAAAATAATAATTACTCACCCAAAACTTTTATTGATCAATGCCCAGAGCTTAAAGAAGTGATACGCCTAATTGAAATTGGGCACTTTAGCAATGGGGATAAAGAATTATTTAAACCTTTATTAAATAGCTTGACAGGCCATGACCCATTTTTTGTTATGGCTGACTTTAAAGACTACTTAAATAAACAGGATGTCGTCAGTGAATGCTGGAATAATAAAAAATCTTGGAATAAAATGGCATTATTAAATACTGCTAGATCAGGATATTTTTCTTCAGATAGATCTATTAGAGAGTACTGTAAATCTATTTGGAAAGTCTCTCCAATGCCAGTAGAAATTACTTGCGATGTCGAAGAGTTAACTAATTAATATTTTCCTTATCTGGTGAATCTGGGGTTTGATGAAATAATCTATTCAAAATTAATCGATCTATATTTAATGGGTCTGGCGCTAATTCATTTGCAATTTCTTTAAATTTTGATTCAATACTATTTGCAATTTTTGTATCAAATATTTTTTCAATTAAAGCTTCAATTGAATATAAGTAGGCATTAACACTTTCAAGTTCATCTAAAGCTTCAGTAATTTCTTTATCAGAAATATGTGTTTCTTCAAAAATATTATCTTCATTTGATTCTCTTTCA
Organism: Prochlorococcus marinus CUG1417; assembly: GCF_017695975.1. Lineage (NCBI taxonomy): Bacteria > Bacillati > Cyanobacteriota > Cyanophyceae > Synechococcales > Prochlorococcaceae > Prochlorococcus > Prochlorococcus marinus. The sequence continues at coordinate 486,968 of NZ_JAAORN010000002.1, forward strand.
GATAATTGCCTCTGCAACTCATCAGTGACCTTAGTACAAAGAGTTCTGAACGATTGAATAGATGCCCAATTCAATTCTTGTTGCTGCTTAAAAGTAGGATATTCCCTAATCAGACGATCGTGCTGTTTGTAAAATCTCTGACAATCAGAGCATTGACATGGTTCTTCAGCCAAAAGAAAATATAATTCTTTTTATATCATCTCATTAATTGGGCAAAATTGAAGGACCATCCAATAATTCGTCATTTTCATCAAGTGAATCTGGACTATCTGGCAAAGGTATCTCAATACTAGTAACCAAATTAATGACATCTCTTAGTCTCATAGAATCAGCAAACCATCCCATTGCTTGCTCCGCATCGCCTCTTTTTTCAGCATCATTTGCTTGATCTTCGTGAGCTTCCGCCAATAAAGCAAGCCAGCATAGACATCTTGCTTGAACTATTGAGAGATCTAAATCATTAGGTTGGGATTTAGAAATGCGTTCATGCTCTTGTTGAATTAAGAGCTTTAAACGCATATCATGCAACTTAGCCATAAAAGATTTATTACTAATTATACGCTAGCTAGAGAGTAGCAAGTTTGCACACATACTACATATAGTTTTTTATTTTTACGGGACTGGCGGGAGTCGAACCCACGACCTACGGTTTAGGAAACCGTTGCTCTATCCTGCTGAGCTACAGCCCCAATAGATGATTTTTGGAGTATTAAGTATTATGCTAAATGAAAGCAGGAGAGGCAATCGCGATAAAGTTTTATTTTGTTTCCAAAATAAAACTTTATTGAGGAAAGTCCGGGCTCCCACATGGTCAAGCTTGCTGGGTAATGCCCAGTGCGGGTAACCGTGAGGATAGTGCCACAGAAACATACCGCCTAATACTTTATGTATGGCAAGGGTGCAAGGGTGCGGTAAGAGCGCACCAGCAACATTGAGAAGTGTTGGCTAGGTAAACCCCGGCTGGGAGCAAGGCTTAGTAGATTTATGACCATTAAACAATCTACTTTTAAGCGCCGCTTGAGACTGTGAAGTAATTCCAGTCCTAGATAGATGATTGCCCATCTTAATTAAGATGAACAGAACCCGGCTTATGACCTGCTTTTTAATTGTTGTGATTATTCAAATCAGATGACAAATATAATTAAGGCAAACAGAATAAATCAAATAATTACTTTTTTAAAGTCTTTAGATATCAAATCAAAAAGATTTGCTGAAATACTTAGCAAACAAAATATTTCAGTTATTCAAAATTTTAATCAAGCATTAATCCATTCCTCAGAAGACAAAATAATAAATTACGAAAAACTAGAATTTTTTGGAGATGCAGTTCTGAGATTAGCTGCTTCTAATTTTATTGAAAAAAAATATCCTCAAATGAGTGTAGGAGAAAGATCAGAGTTAAGAGCACAAATTGTAAGTGATGAATGGTTAACTCAATTAGGGAAAAAAATTGACATTGAGAAATTAATAATTAAAGGACCTAAAGCTATTGGTGATGAAAATTCAAAAAATACAATTATTTGTGAATCTACAGAAGCTTTAATCGGTGCCATTTACAAGTGCTTTAATTCAATTCAAGAAGTAAATCTTTGGTTAGATCATATTTGGGAGAAAGATTCCGAAATATTTTTAAACGCTCCATATAAATTCAAATCTAAGACAGTATTGCAAGAGTGGTGCCAAAGTAAAGGTTTTGATTTGCCAATCTATAAAATAATTGAAGTGTCAAAGAAACATGGAGACCCTAAAAGATTTTCTTGCGATATATTTATTGAAGGAATAAAAGAATCATCTGCATTCGGCAAATCCCATAAACAAGCAGAAACAAATGCAGCTAGAGTATTGATAGAAAAATTTATAACTATTGGCAAAATATAATTTTAAACTATTTCTAAATTAGTAAGCTGAAACGTTATAAGTTTATCCCAATTACCCCCTTCAAACAAAACGGCTGCTCTTTTTTTTGTAACTCTCTGTACAAACCCTTTGTATCCTCTGTATATAGAGTTATTATCTTTTACAACAACAAAGGAACCAGGGAGTATGGGTTTAGTAGATGATTCCATAAAACATTTCTTCTAAATACAATATATGATAAATAAAGATGAATGGTTGATCGTTGGTTTGATAACATCATGCCATGGAATTAATGGACAGGTAAAGGTTAAATCTTTAAGTGACTTTGAAGAAAGATTTTTAAAACCAGGAACGAGATGGTTGCAGAAAGAAAATGAACCCCCTTCAAAAATAGAACTTACATCTGGTTTCAGACAGCCTGGGAAAGAAACCTTTATAGTTAAACTTCAAGGAGTAAATACTCGAAATCAGGCAGAACAACTTAAACAATTTAAAATTCTTGTAAAAACCGATAAACTTCCTAGATTAAAAAAGGGAGAATTCCACTTGTTGGAACTTATAAATCTGGAGGTCAAGACTTTAGAAAATAATGAATTAAAAATAATTGGTAAAGTTATTAATTTGGAAAATGAAAAAAATAATTTACTTGTTATTGAACTATTTAAGAATCAAAAAAAAGTTCTTATACCATTTGTTAAAGAAATAGTCCCTTTAGTAGATATAAAAAATAATTTTTTAACCATTAATCCTCCCAAGGGGCTTTTAGATCTATAAAAAACATTTATAAAAGACTAATCATTCAACGGTTACACTTTTGGCTAAATTTCTTGGTTGATCCACGTCAAGGCCTCTATGAGCTGCTATGTGGTAACTCAATAATTGTAAAGGCAATATATTAAGTAAAGGTGAAATCCATTCATTGGAGCAAGGGATCTTCATTAAATAATCAAAGATTTCAGTTCCATTACATTCAGGCGCAATTCCAATCAAATATGAATCTCGAGCTTTTGCTTCTTGTGCATTACTGATAACTTTATCAAAAACTTCTCCAGGGGAGGCAATAGAAATTACAGGTACTTTTTTATCTAACAAAGCTATTGGACCATGTTTCATTTCACCAGCTGGATATCCAGCGGCATGAATGTAACTAATTTCTTTTAGTTTTAATGCTCCTTCAAGAGCAATAGGGTAATTTATGCCTCTTCCTAAAAAAATAACATCTTTAATATTAAAGAAATTATGTGCTAGCTTTTCTGAAGACTCATTATGTTGCTCTAAGAGATCCTCTAACAATGGAGGCAGTTTTATAAGTTCTTTTATTAATTTATCTATTTCATCTGGACTTTGACTTCCTTTAACTTTCGCAAATTTTATAGCTAATCCATAAAAAGCAAGTAATTGAGCAAAAAAAGTTTTTGTCGCGGCAACTCCCACTTCTATTCCTGCGCAGATGTCGATTATATTTGAGACCTGTCTTCCTATCGAGCTTTCTTTTCTATTAGTTATTGCAATAAGATTAGGTTTAAATTTTTTATCTTCAATAGAAGACCTTCTTTTAATCTCCATATCAATAGCTGCAATTGTGTCAGCAGTCTCTCCTGATTGAGTAACTCCAATAGTTAATGTATTTGGCAATAGTGGAGGTGGTGAATATCGAAATTCGCTTGCATAAAAGACATTTGTAGGAATACCAGAAAATTGTTCTAATAAAAAGCTCCCAACCATCGCAGCATGTTTACTTGTCCCACAAGCGATAATTTCAATTCTCTCAACTGCTTCAAAAAACTTTGTATCAAAAGGATAATTAATTTCATATTGCCCATTTTCTAAGTTTTTAATTAAATAATTTTCCAGCCAGTTTTTTGCAGTGCTTGGCTGATCGTATATCTCTTTTAACATATAGTGTTTGAAATTCATCTTATCCATTATTTGTTCAGAGACTTTTAAAGAAACTGGATTTCTATATTGTCTCTCATTATTTGAGTCGTATATTTCTATTCCAAGAGGAGTTAGCAAAGCTATTTCCTCATCCTCCATTGGCAGAATAATATTTGTAAAGTTGGCAATAGCAGGCGTATCACTTGCACAAATAAACTCTCCTTCACCCAAACCAATAATCAAGGGTGCTTGTCTTCTTGCAACCACCAGAGAAGTTGGAGCACCTGTCCATAAAACTGCCAAGGCATAAGATCCTATTAAATCAGATAATACATTTCTTACAGCTACTAATAATTTTGAACCATTATTCTCAAGATTAAGTTTACTTAGTGTATTTAATTCTCTTTCAATAAGATGGGGAATTACTTCTGTATCTGTATCAGAATTAAAAATTACCCCCTCTTTTTCCAATCTAGATTTTATATCTTGGAAATTTTCAATAATACCATTTTGAACGACTGCTATGGTGCCTGAACTATCGGTATGAGGATGCGCATTTTTAAATTCAGGTTTTCCATGAGTTGCCCAACGAGTATGACCTATCCCAACAGTTCCAGGAATATTTTTTTCTTTAAGGTCACTTTTTAAATTTTCAAGTTTTCCTTTTGCTTTGTTACAAGTAATCAAATTTGTTTTTGAATTTATAATTGCAATACCTGCAGAATCATAGCCTCTATATTCAAGTTTTTCTAAACCATTAATTAATAATGGTAAAGCTTTTTTAAAACCAGTTACAGCAACTATTCCACACATACAGAAGTTTTTTTCAATTATATTGAAAAAAAATGTGTAATTCTTAAATTATGGACTCTCTTAAAACTGCACTATTAAAGATTTAGTATGCCAAGCCCATGCTTCTAGACGTCTCATCTCCTAGATAAACACGAATACTTAAGAAATCTGTTGGACATGCTGTTTCGCATCTTTTACAGCCAACACAATCTTCAGTTCTTGGTGATGAGGCAATTTGTCCGGCTTTGCAACCATCCCAAGGAACCATCTCTAAAACATCAAGTGGGCAAGCCCTTACACATTGGGTGCATCCAATGCAAGTGTCATAAATTTTAACTGCGTGTGACATGTAAAAATTGTCTTTTGAACCTCGTTATATAATACTATTGTCTTACAAAGAAATTAAAAAAATTAAGATATGCTTCACTCTTGTTAACTCTAGGGCATAAAATCTTATAGATAATTAGTAAATTCCATAAACTATGTCACAAGAAATCCTCGAAAAAGTCTGTTCTATTGTTTCAGAGCAATTAAGTGTTGAAGCAGGAGAAGTTAAAGCAGATTCAAATTTCCAAAATGATTTAGGTGCAGATTCTCTAGACACCGTTGAATTAGTGATGGCTCTAGAAGAGGCATTCGATATTGAAATTCCTGATGAAGCTGCTGAAGGTATCGCTACAGTTGGAGATGCAGTAAAATTCATCGAAGAAAAAAAAGGTTGATCTAGGATGTCAAGTTTCCATCGAGTAGTTGTTACTGGTATTGGAGCAGTAACTCCAATTGGTAACAACATTGATGAATATTTACTCAGTCTTCAAAAAGGGGTAAATGGTGTCTCAGGTATTACCCTCTTTGATCCTGAACAACATCCTTGCAAATTTGCAGCAGAAGTTAAAAATCTTCAATCTGAAAATTTTATTGAAGCTAAGGAATCCAAAAGATGGGATCGTTTTTCTCAGTTCGGAGTTATTGCCGCCAAGCAAGCCTTTAATGATTCTGGACTGGAAATTACTGAAGCTAATGCATCAAAAATCGGAGTAATTATTGGCTCTGGTGTTGGAGGCTTACTAACTATGGAAAGTCAAGCTCAAATACTTAGTCATAAAGGACCAAAAAGAGTTAGTCCTTTTACAGTCCCTATGATGATTCCAAACATGGCGACTGGACTAGCTGCCATAGCTTTAGGTGCAAAAGGACCAAGTTCCTCAGTTTCCACTGCTTGCGCTGCTGGTTCTAATGCAATTGGCGACTCATTCAGATTACTCCAACTTGGCAAGGCAGATGCAATGATCTGTGGAGGAGCAGAAGCAAGTATTACTCCTCTTGGAGTGGCTGGTTTTGCTAGTGCCAAAGCTCTTTCTTTCAGAAACGAAAGTCCCCAAACAGCTAGTCGACCTTTTGATGCAGAAAGAGATGGATTTGTCATTGGAGAGGGTTCTGGAATTCTTGTTCTAGAAACTTTAGAAAATGCACAAAAAAGAAATGCAAGAATTTATGCAGAAATTATTGGATATGGAACAACATGTGATGCTCATCACATTACTGCCCCCTCCCCTGGTGGAGTTGGAGGCGCAGAAGCTATCAAACTAGCAATTGAAGACAGTTCTATAAGCCTTGAAAAAGTTGATTACATAAATGCTCATGGGACTAGTACATCTGCTAATGACAAAAATGAAACTTCTGCAATTAAATCAATATTTAAAGACAGATCTTACCTTATTCCTGTAAGCTCTACTAAGTCGATGACTGGTCATCTCCTAGGAGGTTCAGGAGGTATAGAAGCTGTAGCTTGTATACTTTCTTTGACACATAATTTTATCCCTCCTACAATTAACTACGTCAATCCAGATCCTGATTGTGATCTTGATTATGTACCAAATAATGCAAGAGAAGCTCAAGTAGGAGTCGCTCTTTCTAATTCCTTCGGCTTTGGTGGTCATAATGTTTGCCTTGCTTTTAGCAAAATGAATTAATTGATGACAACCAATTCTATATTTCCAACTTACTTAATTTAAAAACAATGGTCGCTGCATCTGTTTCATTAGAATCACTTTGTGTAAATAGTATAAGAATGCTTGCTGTAGATGCAGTAAATAAATCTAATAGTGGGCATCCTGGTTTACCAATGGGATGTGCTCCTATGGGTTATGCGTTATGGCATAACATACTTAATCACAACCCGAATAACCCAAAATGGTTCAATAGAGATCGTTTTGTATTATCAGCTGGTCATGGCTGCATGCTGTTATATTCCTTACTTCATTTGACAGGATATAAATCAGTATCTATAGATGATATTAAAGAATTTAGGCAATGGGGATCAAAAACTCCTGGGCATCCAGAAACATTCGAAACTGAAGGTGTTGAAGTTACAGCTGGGCCACTTGGAGCAGGAATTTCAAATGCAGTTGGTTTAGCAATAGCTGAAACTCACTTAGCAGCTAAATTTAATAAGCCTGATTGCAATATTGTTGATCACTATACTTACGTAATAATGGGTGATGGATGTAATCAAGAAGGTATTGCATCAGAGGCCTGCTCACTAGCTGGTCATCTTAAGCTTGGAAAATTAATTGCACTTTACGACGATAACCAAATTACAATTGACGGGCGAACCGACGTTTCTTTCACCGAAGATGTCTTAAAAAGATACGAAGCTTATGGATGGCATGTGCAACATGTTGAAGATGGAAATCATGATGTTAAAGGAATAACTGAAGCTATCGAGAAAGCGAAATTAATTACTGACAAACCTTCAATAATAAAAATTTCTACAACCATAGGTTATGGTTCTCCCAATAAATCAGATACTGCTGGAATTCATGGAGCAGCTGTTGGAGAAGAAGAAGCTGCATTAACGAGAGAGTTTCTTAATTGGGAATATCCTCCATTTGAAATACCAGATGAAGTATATGCGCACTTTAGAAATGCAATAAACAAAGGCGAAAATTTAGAGAAAGAATGGGATTCTAAATTTGAAGAATATCAAAAAAAATATCCCTCTGAAGGAGCCGAGTTAAACAGAATGTTAAAAGGCCAATTACCTGAAAATTGGGACTCAGATCTACCCTCTTATACACCTGATGATAAAGGTTTAGCAACCAGAAAGCATTCACAAATATGTTTAGGTGCTTTAGGACCTAACCTGCCTGAATTAATTGGTGGATCAGCAGATTTAACTCACTCTAACTACACAGATATAAAGGGGGAAACTGGATCATTCCAGCCTCATAGTCCCGAAAAAAGATATTTACATTTTGGTGTGCGGGAGCATGCTATGGCAGCAGTACTTAATGGTATTGCCTACCACAATAGTGGTCTTATTCCTTATGGTGGAACTTTCCTTGTTTTCGCCGATTATATGAGGGGTTCAATGAGGCTTTCAGCACTCAGCGAATTAGGAGTAATCTATGTATTAACCCATGATTCAATTGGTGTAGGAGAAGACGGGCCAACACATCAACCTATTGAAACTATCCCCTCTCTTCGTGCCATGCCTAACATGCTAGTTTTCAGACCAGGAGATGGAAATGAGACAAGTGGAGCTTATAAGCTTGCTATTCAAAATCGAAAAAGACCTTCTGCCCTTTGTTTAAGTAGACAAGGTATGCCAAATCAAGAAAATACTTCGATCGACAAAGTTGCTCTAGGAGGATATATAGTTTCCGATTGTGAAGGAACTCCAGATCTAATATTTATTGGTACTGGAAGCGAACTGAATCTTTGTATTGAAGCAAGTAAGGAAATTTCAAGCTTAGGTAAAAAAATTAGAGTTGTCTCTATGCCTTGCGTAGAACTTTTTGAAGAGCAAGAAGAATCTTACAAAGAAAGTGTTTTACCTAGTAGTGTGAAAAAGAGAGTTGTAGTAGAGGCTGCCCATTCATTTGGTTGGCATAAATATACAGGTTTTGATGGAATTTGTATTACTATGGACAGGTTTGGCGCATCAGCACCAGGTGGCGAATGTATGAAAAATTTTGGATTTACAGTCGAAAACGTAGTAAATAAGACGAAGGAAATTCTATAACTACTAATTAATAATTACGCTGTAGTATTACATTCTTCAAGCTTATCTTTTAACTGATCAAGAGATTCATCAGAAATCTTTGAATTCATTGGACAATGTTTAGGTCCACACATTGAACAAAATTCTGCTTTTTTAAATATTTCTTCAGGTAGTGTCTCATCATGATACTGCTTTGCCCTTTCCGGATCTAGCGAAAGTTCGAATTGTTTATTCCAATCAAAGTTATACCTTGCATGACTAAGTTCATCATCTCGATCACGAGCTCCAGCTCTATGTCTTGCTATATCAGCAGCATGCGCAGCTATTTTATAAGCAATTAATCCTTCTCTTACATCTTCTGCGTTTGGTAGACCTAAATGTTCTTTTGGAGTTACATAACATAACATAGAGGTTCCATACCAGCCCGCCATCGCTGCTCCAATAGCACTTGATATATGGTCGTAACCGGGAGATATATCTGTAACTAATGGGCCAAGGACATAAAAGGGGGCTTCTGAACATTCTTCCATTTGCTTTCTCACATTAAACTCAATTTGATCCATAGGTACATGACCAGGACCCTCAACCATTACTTGAACATTATGTTCCCATGCTCTTCGAGTAAGTTCGCCTAAGGTCTTTAATTCAGCTAATTGAGCATCATCAGAAGCATCATGCAAGCATCCAGGTCTTAATGAATCTCCTAGAGAAAAAGTACAATCATATTTCTTAAAAATCTCACAAATATCATCAAACCTTGTGTAAAGAGGATTTTGCTTAAAATGATGTAACATCCATTGGGCTAAAATACCTCCCCCCCTACTGACAATTCCAGTAATTCTGCCTTTGACCTTCGGCAAATGCTCTATTAACAGGCCAGCATGAATAGTTTGATAATCTACTCCCTGCTGACAATGTTTTTCAATAATATGAAGGAAATCGTCTTCAGTTAGTCTATCTATTGAACCATGTACACTTTCTAAAGCTTGATAAACAGGAACTGTTCCTATAGGAACAGGGGACTCATTAATAATTGCTTGACGTACTTCATCTAAATTTACTCCTCCTGTAGAAAGATCCATAACTGTATCAGCCCCATATTTAACTGCTAACTTGAGCTTCTCCACTTCTTCATTGATATCACTTGCATTAGGTGAGGCACCAATATTAGCATTTACTTTGCATCTAGAAGCAATACCTATAGACATTGGCTCAAGATTCAAATGATTAATATTAGCTGGAATAATTAATCTTCCTCTTGCCACTTCTTCCATTATAAGAGAAGGGGGAAGATTCTCTTTTTTAGCAACAAAATCCATTTCTTCAGTGATATGATCATTTCTCGCAAAGTGCATCTGAGTTACATTATTTTTTCCAAGGCGAGGCTTAATCCAAGAACTTCTCATAATTTACAAAATTTTTAAATAGTATTATTACTAAAGTTTGATCAAATCTTCACTTCCCAGCATCAAGATTAATGATTCAGGTTCAAAGGGTATGATCTCAGCTAAGGTAAATTCCCTAGCACCCCTAGTATTTATCTTATTAATAGCTCTTTTCTAAAAAATAGTCATCTCATATTGCATAAAATAAATAATATTACTTTATTTAAGTTTTTGATAAGACTTTATCTTTTTTAAAATATTTTTCCTATCTACTTGTCTACTAATACCCCTCTCCAAAATAATTACAATCCCCATCAAACCAATAGGAAAATAAAAAATCTTCCGAGAATTGTCTCTAAATATCAAGCCGATAGCTGATATGAGGATCATACAAGGAGCCACAAAAGATAAAATAAATCTTTTATTAATTTTCATTAGCCAATTGTATTAATCTTTTCATTGTTTAATTTTACTATGGATTCTGTTATCACTTTAATACCAACAGCAATAGCTCTTTCATCTGGATCAAATTTCGAACTATGAAGGGGAGCACATCCAGTTGATCTAGAAACGCCGAGCCTAAACATAGCTCCTGGAATCTCATTTAAAAATTCAGCAAAATCCTCAGCTCCTAATGATGGTTTTTGTAATTCGATAACATTTTCTTGACCCAAAACCTTTATTCCCGAATCTCTTAGGACTCTGTTAATCTCAGAATTATTATTAACTGCCGGAGTGATTTCTCTAAACATTACTTTTACTTCCGCTCCGCAACTATTAGCTAAAGAAGTGATATTTTCATTAAGCCAATTACCAATATTCTTAAATACTTTACGATTAGTGCATCTAACCGTACCAGTTAAATTAACCTTTTCTGCAAGAACATTGAATGCGTTGCCTCCATTTATTTTTCCAAAAGTTATTACTACAGGATCTAAAGGATCTAACTTCCGTGTTATTGATTCTTGAATTCCCGAGATAACTCTAGAAGCCACCCAAATAGAATCAACTCCTTCATGAGGTCTAGCACCGTGGCCTGACTTTCCTTTAATCTCCACCTTAAGTTCTCCCGCAGCTGCAGTTAAACTTCCTTCTTTAATGCCAATAGTCCCTACGGATAAATCGGGGTAGACATGAACTCCCAAAATATGGGTTAAACCATTAGTTGCACCATCTTTAATCATCCATCGAGCTCCACTCGCAATTTCTTCAGCGGGCTGAAAAATTATTCGAGTCCCGAAATTTAGTTTTAAATCCTTAATAATTTTTGCCACACCCAATCCAATCGATATATGCAAGTCGTGACCACAGGCATGCATAACACCGTCTACTTTTGAAGAAAAACTTAATTTAGTTTCCTCAAATATTGGCAAAGCATCCATATCCACTCTCAAACCTATAATACCTTTATCTAAGGGCCCAAAATCAGCTATAACTCCTGTCCTACCAATAGATTCTCTAACATTCCAACCAATATTTTTTAAAAAACCACTTATTAAGATCGCTGTTTGATTTTCAAGTCCACTTAATTCCGGATGTGCATGGATATGTCTTCTTAAGTTAATTAATTCATCATTAAACGAATCAATTTTTTTACAAAACTGATCTCTATTCATTACTTATTTTAAATCGACAAAGTTCATTAAATCTTTAATTGGTTCTGGAGGCCATCTTCTTATTTTTTTTAACCATTCTTCATCACTATATCTAGGATCTAATTCAGTGACCGCTATCCAATTACTTTCTGCTTTCCCAGATTCACCTTTAGACCAATTTAAGGCTGTTAAAGCTGCCCTAGCATCTGCAAAAGTTGGATAACGTCTAATTAAATTTTTTAGTTCTTTTTCAGATTCATCAATATTTCCCAACTGGAAATCTGCTAATGCCATACTTGACCTCGCCATCGCAAATCCAGGATTATATAAAGAAGCTTTAGAAAATAAATCTCTCGCCTTTTTCCAATTTGATGTAGATCCTTCTACATTAGCCAAATTATATAATGCAGAGAAATTTGTACTATCTTGCGAAATAACTAACAAATAATCTTCTTTAGCTTGCGACCATAAACCCAATGCTTCCTCTGCTATCCCCCTGTTAATATATGGATCTATTTCACTAGGATTCAAACTTATTGACTTATTTTGGTCTTCTATAGATCCCTCTACATCTCCAATAACAAGTCTTACATTTCCTCTATTGCTCAAACCTGCAGCATCATCAGGATATGAATCGAGATATTGATTCCATGCTTGTAAAGCGAGATTAAATTTTCCACTCGAACTTAGATCTAATGCATTTTGAAACAAATTCTCCCTAAAAGATAATGAATAGCATGGCGAAATATAAAAAATATTCAAAAAAACAAAAATTAATAAAAAACAAACCTTAACTTTTTTAAAAGTTCTCATTCTTTGAATCAATGTACTTTTTCCCTAAAGCAGTAAGCAATCTTCCTCGAGGAGTTCTCGTTAAGAAACCAATTTGGATTAAATATGGCTCAATTACAAATTCTAACATTGAAGAATCCTCACCCAAACCAGCTGCGATTGAATCGAGGCCAGTTGGAATATTATTGTTTTGGTTTAGAAATGATAAATATTGTCTATCTAAAGGATCCAATCCCTTTTCGTCTATTTGGTAAGAATTTAAAGCTTTTTTTATTAAATTAACAGAGATATCATTAGTATTTTTCACAACTTGAGCATAATCTCTAACTCGTCTTAATAATCTCAAAGCAATTCTTGGAGTACCTCGAGATATCTTTGCTAAATCATAAGATGCTTTTTCATCTAAATTAAGGTTGATTAATCGAGAGAAATTAACAATTATTTGCTTTAATTCATCATATGTATAAAGTTCAATTTTCTGAGATATGCCAAATCTATCTCTTAGAGGAGCACTAATTGAGGCTAATTTAGTTGTCGCACCAATAAGAGTGAATCTAGGAAGATTAATTGTTCTGCAACGAGCTCCTCTATTAGCTCCCATAGTTAAATCCAGTCTAAAATCCTCCATTGCTGAATATAACAGCTCTTCAGTTAATTTATTTAAGCGATGTATCTCATCGATAAATAAAACTTCACCTTCTTTTAATCCAAGCAATAAACCTACAATATCTCTAGGTCTTTCAATTGAGGGTGCAGTGGCTATCCTACATTTTGTATGCATTTCATGGGCTATTAAAACAGCTAAAGTAGTCTTACCTAAACCAGGCTGTCCATATAAAAGCGTATGCTCCATGGGTTCTTTCCTATAAATTGAAGCATCAATAGCTATTCTTAAAGAGGACTTAAGTTTTTCTTGGCCAATAAATTCTTGTAAACTAAGAGGCCGAGCTAAGTTAAGATTATTATTATTTCTTTTTTCTTCTGGAATGATTTTTGAATCAACTAGCCTAAGTTCTTTTTTACTAAAAGGAAAGTCATTATTACTTATATTGGAGGAAATTATTGCCATAATGAAAGGTTAATTGCAATTGTTCTGAGTAGAAAGCTTTTTTACAATTAAAATGGCAAAAAATTCAAATAAAGTTCAAAAAAATTCTAAAAAAGAAAATAATTTTAAACGTTTAGCTGAGAATAGATATGCAAAATTTCAATATGCAATATCTGAAACAATAGAAGCTGGAATTGAACTTTTAGGGACAGAAGTAAAGTCTATTAGAAACGGGAAAGCAAATTTAAGAGACGGGTACTGCTCATTCAGAGATGGTGAGATTTTATTGTTAAATGTTCACATTTCACCACACAACAATGTAGGGTCTTTTTTTAATCATGATCCATTAAGGAATAGAAAGTTGTTACTGCATAAGAAAGAAATAATAAAACTGAAATCCAATACTGAAAAAAAAGGAATGACTATTGTGCCATTATCTCTTTATTTAAAAGGGTCATGGATAAAAATAGCTATTGGGGTTGGTAAAGGTAAAAAGTTACATGACAAACGACAAGATGAAAAACAAAAAACTATAAAAAAAGAAATCAACTCTGCACTAAAAAGATAAAAATATTATTCAGACTTATTAAAAACTATTAATCTAAACTTACTGAAATTGGTGGAGGAGAAGGATCTGGATCTGCAATTAACATATGTTGTAGGACAGTTTCAGGCCTCTCACTATCTCTCCAGCGAATTTTGTATGCAGGCATTTTTGTACCCCTGCTAGTAGTTTGCTCTACAGGTTCAATAACCCATCCTCTTCTAGATCGGCCTTGAGGATTTCTTTTCACAACTGCATCCGCATGTTTAAAACGGAAACCAACACGTTCACCACTCATTTCAAAAATTTCGTATTGGATAGATTTACTTATTTTACTTCATTCAAGGGTAATTTTTCATTTTTATTCGAAGTTATTTCTGGTTTTAACAATGGGAAAGGGATTACATCTCTAATTGATGGACTATTGGTAATTAACATAATGAGTCGGTCAATACCTATGCCTAATCCTCCCGTAGGAGGCATGCCAATCTCTAAAGCATTCAAGAAATCTTCATCTATGCAATGCGCCTCAAAATCTCCTTCATCTCTAAGGGATTGCTGTAATTGCATTCTTTCTCTTTGATCTACTGGATCTATCAACTCACTAAAAGCGTTTGCTAGTTCTCTACCAACTATAAATAATTCAAATCTCTGAACCATTTGTTTATTATCAAGATGAGGTCTAGCTAGAGGAGAAATTTCAATAGGATAATCGATAACAAAAGTGGGTTCTATAAGTTCTGACTCGACTTTTTGCTCAAAGACCTCATTTAAAAGTCTCCCAATAGTATTAACTTTATTAGAAAATTCAACATTTATACTTTTAACGGCTTCTTTTGCTGCTTGAAAGTCTCCATCAAATGAATCAAAATCAATTCCTGTATATTTTTTGACTATGTCTTTCATTGATATTCTTGACCAAGGTTTGGAAAAATCAATTTCCTTATTTTGGTAATTTATAACCAAAGAGCCACATGCTTCAGCTACGACGTCTCTAATAAGTTCTTCTGTTAATTGCATCATATCTACATAGTCAGAAAAAGCTTGATAAATTTCAACTGATGTAAATTCTGGATTATGCTTTGTACTTATCCCCTCATTACGGAAAATTCTTCCCAATTCATAAACCTTGTCAAAGCCTCCAACAACCATTCTTTTTAAATGTAATTCAGTAGCTATTCTCAGATAAAGAGGAATATCTAATGTATTGTGATGAGTAATAAATGGTCTTGCCTCCGCACCACCAGCTTCAGATTGCAGAATTGGAGTCTCTATCTCTAAAAAATTTTTATTATCTAGCCATTTTCTTATAAAACTTATACATTTTGCTCTTGTTTTAAATACATTTTTAGAGTGGGGATTAACTATTAAATCTAGGTAACGTTGTCTATATCTTTTTTCGATATCAGTCAATCCATGCCATTTATCAGGTAAGGGAAGTAATGATTTAGATAACATTTCCCATTTTTCTACTTTAACTGAAAGCTCACCTTTATTAGTTTTTTTTATAGTTCCAAGAACGCCAATCCAGTCACCAATATCTACTAATTCCTTAATATCTTGAAAAGAAAGTAACTTTTGGTTTTCTAAATCGCAATTAATGATACTTTTATCTAGATAAAGCTGAATCTGACCTTCTTGATCGCTTATTGTAAAAAAAGCAATTTTACCCATTACCCTTTTCGTCATCACTCTACCAGCAAGAGAAACAGTGAAGTCTTCCTCTTGACCATTTTCTAAATAATCAAATTTTTGAATAAGAAATTTTGAATGATGCGAAACTCTAAAACTTTCTGCATAAGAAGCAAATCCCCTACTAACGAGTGAATTAGCTTTTTGTAGACGGGAATCTCTTATTTCAGACAAAATTTACTTTGGAATATTTGTTTTATTTAATAAAAGTATCAGACTGAGTCTCAACTTGCCAAAGATGTTGCAGTTTCGCCAACTCTCTGAGATGCATATCCAATTCCTCGAACAGTTAATATTAATTCTGGATTTCTTGGATCTGGTTCCAATTTACCTCTTAGTCTAGCTACATATACATCCACAACCCTTAAATCTGCTGCTCTGCGAGGAGGATAACCCCATAACTGTTCTAATATTTCAGCTCTTGGAACAACTTTACCTGGCTCATCGAATAATAATTCTAGGAGGCTAAATTCAGTGTAAGTTAAGCTGATTCTTTCCCCAGCTCTAGAAACTTGTCTACGATTAGTATCAACTACTAAACTTCCAAATTTCATAACTCCTTTGCCAGATGGAACCTCTTTAGTTTCTGTAACAGATACAGTAGGACCCATTCTCCTCAAAATAGTAGCAATCCTAGCTTCTAGCTCTTTTGGGCTAAATGGTTTAGATAAGTAATCATCAGCACCTAAATCCAACCCTGCAACTCTTTCTGAAATTGCCTCTAGAGCGGTTAAAAATATTATTGGAACTACTGATTCTGCTCTAATTCTTCTACAAACTGCGAATCCGTCCATTTTTGGAAGCATAACATCAAGAACTATCAAATCTGGGGAATCTCTGTGGAATGATTCAAGAGCTTCTTCACCGTTAGTAGCTGAATAAACTTGATATCCTGCAAGCTGGAGTCTTGTGACTAATACCTTCAAAACTGCTGGTTCATCATCAACAACTAAAATTCTTGCTTTTGACATAGATTAAAAAAGATTTCAAGATATTTCAAAGCAAAGAATTATTGCATTGAATATATATTCTAACAATTAAAAATATAACATTAAGACATACTCAAAGGGATAATTCCTATGTTTTACAAAAATACTAAATAATTTAAGAAATAAATTTTTTGAACATATCTCACTTCTTTAAAAGTTAATTTTTGTAATTTTCATTGAAGATTTAAAGATTCTCATAAGCTGGGAGCAAATTAAAGGAGCAAAAAGACCTGTAAGAAAAACTTCAGCTAAAATATTTTTAATGCTGGGCATAAAAAGTAAAAAAGTACTATCTGAAAAATTTTTAAACAAAATCTGTAAAAAATAAAGGATCCCACATAAAAAACTTCCAAAGGAACAAATTAAACCATACCTAAAATGACCCACCAAAATGTCCCTATTTAACTTAATTCTCCCGAATAAAATTCCACATAAAATTAAACCTGGTATTTGAGTAAAATTACTATCCAGAGTTAAAGAATCTAAAATTAGTCCTAAAAACAAACCCAATATTAGTCCATTAATTGATCCGTTTATCATTGACCAAGGCAATAACCAAAATAAAGGCCAATATGGCTGAACGCCTAAAAATCCAAGCCAATTAGGATGCCATAAAAAAACAATTGGTACAAAAATAAATGTGAAAAAAGATGATTTTTTTGTGAAAAATTTATTCATTAAATTTTTACTTTTAAAATTTGCACCCAATCAATTACTTGCGGCTTTGCCAAAAGTGATATTTTTGCGGTTTTTTTTGCTTTAGAAGACTTATCTACTGATTGGACAATACCAATAGGGATATTTGGAGGTAATAAAGTGCTAGCAGGAGAAGACGATACAAAATCTCCGACTTTTATATCAGCATCTTTTGAATAAAGTATTAAGCTTGGATGATCATCTCCTAAACCAACCAATAATCCATTAATTTGAATTCTATCCACCCATACACCTACCTTACTTTCAGGTGAAGTTAATAATGTTACCGATGAAGTATATAAAGAAGTATGATTTACCCTTCCTAATAATCCACCAGGGCCAATAACAGTACTACCAATTTCCACGCCATCTTTTGAACCTTTATTTAATATTATCTGTCTCCACCAATTACCAGTTTTTCTCGAAATCACTGCAGCTGAGATATGTTTATTACTAGAAGACTCATGAAGAGATAAAATTTTACGCAATCTTGTATTATCTTTTTTAAGAAGATCTAAATTTATTAAAGACTCTTGGTCAATACTTTTGAGAATAACTTCTTTTTGAAATTGCCCAGGCCAAAAAGGCTTTGAGATGAAATAATAAAAATCCTTGTAAATAGATCCTTTTGATATTCGTACAAAAACTAAAAATAAAAAAATTCCAAAAAATATCCAATTTTTCTTTCTTTGCCACCAACGACTAGTAGAAATTCGTCGGATCTGGAACATAGTATTAATCTCTTATCGCGTTCCTTACAAAATCTGGAGTATCAACAACTCTTTTAAGTTTCTTGAAATCATCCAAAACCTCCCCACAACCATTAACTACGCATAGCAATGGATTTTCTGCTATGTGAGTAAAAATTCCAGTTTCATCGCTCAATAAATCATTGATACCCCTTACTAAAGCTCCACCTCCAGCAAGCATAATTCCCCTATCAACAATATCCGCAGCCAGTTCAGGGGGAGTTCGCTCTAAAGTTCTTTTTACAGCTTCAACGATCTTGCTAAGTGTATCAGCCATAGCTTCTCTAATTTCTCCTGATGTCAAAGTTACTGACCTTGGCAGGCCTGATAAAAGATGTAAACCTCTAACCTCTAAAGTAGTTTTATCAAAATCATCATCTGGAAATGCAGATCCAATTTTGATCTTAATATCTTCTGCAGTTCTCTCTCCAACAACTAAATTGTGAACTTTTTTAAGATATATGGCAATTGATTCATTTATTTCATCGCCAGCTATTCGAACAGATTCACTTAACACAGTTCCACCCAAACTCAATACTGCAACTTCAGTAGTACCGCCACCAATATCGACAATCATAGTCCCAATTGGCTCAGTTACTGGTAATGATGCTCCTATTGCTGCTGCAACTGGTTCATCAATTAAGTGAACTTCTCTAGCTCCAGCTAATCCAGCTTCTCTTACTGCTCTTCGCTCAACACTGGTCACTCCACTTGGAATGCCTATAACTATTCTTGGGGCTAATATACCCTTGCCTTCATTACATTTTTGAATAAATGTTTTTATCATTTGCTCTGCTGCATCAAAATCTGCGATAACACCATCTCTTAGAGGTCTTACAGCTCTTATATTGCCAGGTGTTCTTCCAAGCATTAATTTTGCTTCTTTACCGACAGCCAATGGGATCCCTTCTTCTAAATCCATTGCTACTACTGAAGGCTCTTGTAGAACAACTCCCTTCCCTGATACATGTATGAGAGTATTGGCAGTTCCTAAATCTATGCCAATATCTCTAGAAAATTTGAATCTGTTAAAAATCACAATAAGAATTCTTTCTTAGTAAATAATATATCTATTTTTTGTTAAGCTCTCGTAATTATCTCATTTAGTTATGAATAGCACGCAAAACTTTGAACAGAATCTAGAAATATGATTATTATAAAAAAAAAATTTTATGGACATTAACACTATTAATCTAGTTGGCAGAGCTGGTAGAGAACCAGATGTCAGATACTTCGAATCTGGTAGTATCGTGGCAAATTTCACTATTGCAGTTAATAGAAGAAGCAGAGATGAAGAGCCAGACTGGTTTAATTTAGAAATATGGGGTAAACAAGCTCAAATTGCAGCAGATTACGTTAAAAAAGGATCATTAATTGGAATTACAGGTAGCTTTAAAATTGATAGTTGGAAAGATAAAAATAGTGGGGAAGATAGATACAAACCAGTTGTTAGAGTCGATAGATTAAATTTGCTGAGCTCCCGAAAAGAGTCTGATAATAACCAATATTCTAATAGTAGTAACTCTAGTGAAATCCCTTTTTAAGCTCTATTTTTTTTATAAAATCTAATAAGTATTCTTATGAAGAAATATAAACAAAATAAAATTAAAATTGGCTTTATAAAATATTTGATTTGATCTGAGTAAGTTTCAATGATGGAATAATTTTCACCAAATATATAACCTGC
This sequence comes from Prochlorococcus marinus CUG1417, assembly GCF_017695975.1. Lineage (NCBI taxonomy): Bacteria > Bacillati > Cyanobacteriota > Cyanophyceae > Synechococcales > Prochlorococcaceae > Prochlorococcus > Prochlorococcus marinus. Next base: position 506,678 of record NZ_JAAORN010000002.1, read on the forward strand.
ATACGTGAGAAGTGCTACCCATATTAAGCTCCCAAATGTAGTCCAAATCAAAAATTTTCTTAATGGCATAAGTTCTATGCCAGCTGGAACTGAGATTAAAGTTCTTATACCTGGAACTAATCGGCCCCAAAAAACAAGAGAAACCCCGTATTTATCAAACCACCTTTTACTTTTATTTAAATCATTAGAAGAAAGACCTAGATATTTTCCTTTTTTATCTAAATAATTTGAAAGTTTTTTTTCATTTACTAATCTACCTAAATAATACCAAGGCAATGATCCTAAAATAGTTCCAAGTAATCCCCAAAAAACTAAAATATAGAAATTTAATTTTTGTTGATAAACGAAAAAACCTCCCAATGGCATTATTATTTCCGAAGGAATTGGAGGTATTATATTTTCTAAAAACATAGCCAAACAAATAGTAAGGTATGCAATTGTTGAATTTTTTTCAACAGCCAAACTAATATAGTCAGGAATTGAAGTAAGAAAATTTATAAAAATTAAGGTCAAATTTAATATCTATAAAACTCTGGTTTATAAGGTCCTTCAACAGAGACATTAATATAATCAGCTTGTTCCTTAGTTAATTTTGTTAATTTTGCACCAATTTTATCAAGATGTAATCTAGCTACCATCTCGTCTAAATGTTTTGGTAAAACGTAAACCTTTTTAGCATATTTTTCAGACTTATTGAAAAGTTCAATTTGAGCTAGTACTTGATTAGTAAAAGAATTACTCATAACAAAACTCGGATGTCCAGTGGCACAACCTAAGTTAACTAATCTACCTTCAGCTAAAAGGATTATTTTATTACCACTCGGTAAAGTTATATGATCAACCTGCGGCTTAATATTTTCCCATGGATAATCTTTCAATGAGGCCACATCAATTTCATTATCAAAATGGCCGATATTACAGACTATGGCCTCATCTTTCATCTTGACAAGATTTTGATTTGTTATTACCTGATAGTTCCCAGTTGCGGTAACAAATATATCTATATCTTCTACAACATCTTCTAATGTAACAACGCTAAAACCTTCCATTGCAGCTTGGAGGGCACAAATTGGATCAACTTCAGCAACTTTTACAATTGCACCAAGTCCTCTTAGAGACTGAGCTGAACCTTTACCAACATCTCCAAAACCCATCACTAACGCAACCTTCCCAGCAATCATCACATCAGTGGCACGCTTTATACTGTCAACAAGGGATTCTCGGCAACCATATAAATTATCAAATTTGCTCTTGGTTACTGAATCATTAACGTTAATAGCAGGAAAAGGTAAAGCATTTTGCTTTTGCAGTTGATAAAGTCTTGCAACTCCCGTTGTAGTTTCTTCAGTGACACCAATTATATTACTCTTAATTCTAGAGTAGAAGTCACTATCATTTTTCAACTTGGACTTAATAGAATTGAATAAAGCAATTTCTTCTTCATTACTTGGTTTATCTAGAACAGATAAATCTTTTTCTGCTTTACTACCTAGTATCAACAGGCCAGTTGCATCTCCCCCATCATCAAGAATCATATTTGGAGAATCTGACCCCCAATCAAGGATATAGTGGGTATATTGCCAATACTCATCAAGAGTCTCACCTTTTTTTGCGTATACAGAAATTCCTTGATCTGCTATAGCTGCAGCCGCATGATCTTGAGTTGAAAAAATATTACATGAAGCCCATTTAACTTCTGCACCAAGATCAACAAGAGTTTCTATTAAGACTGCTGTCTGAATAGTCATATGAAGACTTCCAGCTATTTTTGCACCTTTTAATGGTTTTTCAGATTGATATTTATCTCTAAGTGCCATTAAGCCAGGCATTTCCGTTTCAGCAATTTTAATTTCTTTACGACCAAAATCTGATAGAGAGATATCAGCAATTACGTAATTAGGTGTAGAGGTCTTCACTGAATTTGCAATAACCATATCTAGTAAATACTTTTTCTATTAAACTATAAATGATTTTTGTGTAATTTTGTGTTTGTTGAGAATTTAAAAGAGACTTTAGATTTAGGGAAAAAACTCTCACACAAATTAAATCCCCAATCAATTGTTTTGTTAAAGGGTCCAATTGGGGCTGGGAAAACTTCATTTGTTCAAGGCATTGCTAAAGGCTTATCAATCTCTGAGGACATTACAAGCCCTACATTTGCTTTGTCGCATCACTATAACTCCGGAAAAATTCCGCTCATTCACCTTGATTTATACAGGTTAGAAAATGTTTCTTCGGCAAAAGAATTTTTTTTTTCAGAAGAAGAAGAGGCCATACAAAAACAGGCTATTTTAGTTATTGAATGGCCAGAATTAATAGAAACAGTTATTGATGATTTTTGGAAAATAGAAATTAGATACGCTAAAAATTATGGTAGACACTACGAGATAAGAGATCCCAAAAATTTATTAACCTTCTCATAATATGGCTGTTGCTCGATAGCCCCTTCACCAAGGCAAGTTAATAAGCCACAAACACTTGCGAACATAATGCAATCTTTTATCTCAAGTTCATTCGTAGGATATCCAGAAGAAATTAATTTTGAAATTAAACCAGCTAGAAAAGCATCACCTGCGCCAGTTGTATCAACAATTTTTTGTGAAGTAGGAGTTTCGGTAATTCCCTGCAATCCATTGATATACCATGAAACAGGATTTTTCCCATCGGTTATTATTACATCTGGTCTATTGGACAATTGTTGAGATATTAGCAAGGGATTTTCATCCTCAAAAAACAAAGTTGATTCTTCCTTAGCAAGTTTTAAGACATTTGCATGATTTAAAAATTTCTTGATTAAATCAACTCTCGCGGCTTCACTAATTTCCAATGAAAAACTTGCATAATCCCAAAATACCTCTCTCCAATTCAAATCAATAACAATTCTTACTTCAAATTTTTTAGCCTGTTCAAGAAGAAAAAAAATAGTCTCTGCTGATATTGGAGATGATAATAAGATCGTTCCGGTAACCAAATATTTTGTTTCTAAAAAAGATTTCTCCAAATTTAAAATTTCTTTTTCGATCAATTTCTTACTGATAACTTCGTCTGCGAAGCATGAATAAGAACTTTCCTCAAAGCCTGAAAAAAAACGATCTCCAAATTGATCTCTATCTACATTCACCACGCGAGTAGATGAATCATTATCTATTTGCAAGAAATCTAGATTAACGCCCAATTCATTAAATTGCGAAATAAATTTTTTTCCATAATCATCACTACCCAAACTTCCTATAAATGTTGAATCTATTTTTAATTTTCTTAATGCACAGGCAACATTAGCAGGCGCACCGCCCAAAAAATCTGTAAATCCCTGATTTGATTTATTTCTGATTCTGTCTATTAAAGCCTCTCCAATACATACGACCTTATTCTTTTCCATAAAATAAACGCTTTCCTTAATTAAGAATAATTTAATAAAAACGAATAATTTTTTTTTGAATTAAAGTTTAATTAAAAGCATATTCATAGTGTCTTTAAATAAATCTAAAACTTGGAAGTGGAAAAATTGGGAAATTTCTTGGTCTTTATCAAAAGAATCTACTTCTGAAAAAAATATTAAAATTTTATTAGTTCATGGATTTGGAGCATCAAAAAACCACTGGAGACATAATCAAGATTTTCTTGGTAAATTTTCTAACTGCTACGCAATTGACTTGTTAGGATTTGGTAAAAGCAGCCAACCTAGTGCTTTATTAAATTACGAACCTGATAGAGAAAATTCAATTAAATATTCATTTGACTTATGGGGTAATCAAATATCAACATTTTGTACAGAGGTAATTAAATCTCCTGTTTACTTGGTAGGAAATTCAATTGGTGGTGTTATTGCATTGAAAGCTGCTGAAATGCTTAAGAATAATTGCAAAGGGGTCATTTTGATAGATTGTGCACAAAGAACGATGGATGATAAACGTTTAAAAAAAAGTGATATCTTAATGAATCTACTTAGACCTGTCCTTAAAACGATAGTTAGACAAAGAATAATTAGTAATACACTTTTTACAAGAGCTGCTAATCCAAAAGTTATAAAGAAAATACTTGAACAAGCTTACCCTTCAGGAAAAAATATAGATAAAGAATTGATTGAAATACTTTATCAACCCTCGCAAAGGAAAAATTCTAAAGAAGCATTTCGTGGCTTCATTAACTTATTTGATGATTATCTTGCTACTGATCTTTTCGATAAAGTTGATGCTCCAATCCAATTAATTTGGGGTGAAAAAGATCCTTGGGAATCTTTAAATGAAGCAAGAGAGTGGCAGAAAAAATTCAGGAATATTAAGAGATTAGATATTATTAATGGGGCTGGTCACTGTCCTCATGATGAAGAGCCTGAAGAAACAAATAAGTTAATATCTGAATTCCTTCAGGAAATAAAATAGGCTTCTACGTTATCACTAAGTCTTCTCAATCCTCTTAATCCATCTCGTTCTAGATTTCTTACTCTATCTCTACTTATACCTAGAACCCTGCCTATGCCTGTAAGAGACATTGGCTCATCACCGTCCATCCCATATCTCATTCTTAAAACCCTACATTGTAGGTCTGGTAATTGATGCAAAAGAGAATGAAGATCACCTCTCATGCAGTCCATTTCTATTTGTTCATCAGGCAAATCCTCACCACCTGCTAGTAAATCTAATAAAACGGTGTCTTCACCATCACCTACTTTAGTTTCAAGACTAACTGGCTGCCCTGCTTTACACATCAAATCTTTAACGTCTTCCTCAGGGAGTTCAACATATTTAGCAAGTTCGCTTACTGTAGGGGTTCTAGAAAGTTCTTGACTTAACTCTCTTTGACCTTTTTTCAACTTATTTAACATTTCAGTAATGTGAATTGGTAGCCTAATTGCCCTACTTTTTTCCGCTATTGCTCTAGTAATACCCTGTCGAATCCACCAGTATGCGTAAGTCGAGAACTTGTAACCTCTAGCTGGATCAAATTTTTCTACCCCTCTTACCAGTCCTATCGTTCCCTCTTGGATTAGATCTAGTAATTCCATGTTTCTTTTAGTGTATTTTTTTGCAACACTTACTACTAACCTTAAGTTAGCTGCAACCATTCTTTCTTTAGCTCTCTGCCCTGCTCTCAATCTTTTTTTTATTATGGAAGTGGTTAAATTTAATTTGCTTGATAATTCCTCGATACTTGGCTTATCTCCTGTTAATTCATAAATTTCCAATTCTGCCCTTTCAACTTGCATATATTCTTGGACCTGCCTACCAAGAGTAATTTCTTGCTCATGAGATAATAGTGGAACTCTCCCTATATCTCTCAAATAAGATCTGACTAGATCAACATCATTACTAGCTTTTAAAGTCGATATTGCTGTCAATTTATTCTCACTTAATGTTTCGGTAGACATGAAAGTTGAATGTTGTTTTGTAAACAATACCATTAAGAAATGTAAAGTTAAACCAAAAAAGCCCCAATTTTACAAAAATGAGAATAAATACCTAGTCGATCTAGACTGAAGAGCTACTTAATAGCCATCTTGCAGTACTTAAATAAATAAATACACCAGCAATATCGGTAACAGTAGTTATGAAAGGAGAGGACATTAAAGCTGGATCTAATCTCATTCTTTCAAATAATAAAGGAAGAATAGCACCTGTTGTAGCAGCTAAAGTTGTTATGGATATTAAGCTTATTCCTACCGCATATGCTATTAAAGGACCTTCTCCTTGCCACCAAGCAAAAGGAAAAACTACCACCATCATCAAAACACCTAAAAGAGCTCCAGTTATTGCCTCCTTTAATACAGCCTTTATGGCACCAAGAGACTTTATTTTTTGAGTACTTAAACCTCTAATGACGACTGTTGAACTTTGCGCTCCAACATTTCCCCCAGTACCTATGAGTAATGGAATAAATGCTGCAAGAAGAACTATTTCTTTTAATATTTGATCATTCATTGCAATAACTTTTGTCGTCAAACCATTAGCAAAAACCAAAATTAAAAGCCATAAAATTCTTCGCCGAACTATCGTAAACAAACTACTTTGAAAATAATCATCTTCATCGCCAGGCTGGACAGCTCCTGCCGCATAAATATCTCTTGTTGCTTCTTGCTCTATAACATCAATTAAATCATCGACAGTGACAATACCAACAAGTCTTTTTTCTTTATCAACTACTGGGAGCGCTAAAAAATCATATCTTTGAATTGCTCTTGCAACCTCCTCTTGATTTGTATTAGTAGAGATATTAACTACATCTTTTGTCATGACATCTCCAATTGGCTTAGATGGATCAGCAGTTACAAGATCTCTCAAGGAAAGAATACCCGTTAAATGTCTTTCTTTGTCAGTAACGTATAAGCTATAAATTGTTTCTGTAAATGGAGCTCTTTTTCTGACTAAAGAAAGAGCCTCAGCCGCTGTTTGCATCTCTTTTAGATCTATGAATTCCGTTGTCATTAATCTTCCAGCAGTTTCAGGCTCATATCCAAGTAATTCAGCTGTTACTTTTCTTTCACCAGGACTAAGGGCAGATAAGAATTTTCGCACAACTTTTGCAGGTAATTCGTCAAAAAGTTGGACCCTATCATCAGGAGACATTTTTTCAACGATTTCTAAAACTTCTCCTGAACGAAGTCTGTCTAACAAAGTTTGCTGAACTATTGGATCTAAATATTCATAAACCTCAATTGCCTCATTTTTCTTTAACAATCTAAATGCAAGTGCCTGCAATATTAATGGAAGGCTTCCAATAGCATCTGCGATATCAACAGGCTGGGAAGGTTCTAAAAGCAACTTTGCCTCATCATAATTGCCTGCCACTAGCAATTCTTCAAGTTGAATAGTAATGTTTTCCCTTATACTTAAATCTGAAGATAAGGATGTAACCGTTTCGAGATTATTTTCATTCATAAATATAAATCCCTCGTCAAAGTAACAACACCATTATATGAAATTTAAGTCATTTTTCTACTTATCCAATACCCAAAATACATTGTAAATAAATTTACAATAATAATGATATTGAAGAAAAATATAAATTTTATCCAATTTCCCTCATTAAGTATTTTATACAAAAAATATATGAATCCGCTAAAAGAGGTAAAACACGAAAAAAAACCACTAAAAAAAATCTTTTTTTTAAGGCAACTTAATTTTTTTGCTGCAACAAAACCAAAAAACAACGATCCAATTAATGAAACAATGAAATTATTATTTATAAGTATCCTTAAGAAAGTAGCTAAATAACAAGCCAGAAGAATGTATAAGCAACTTTTTATTTTCATTGAATAGTTTGCACTAAATAATAACCTAAATAAAAGCAAATAAAAGATAGAATTATCACCTCTATATAGTGAAAAAATAAACGCGTAAATTGCTTCTTTTTTAATAAAGCAAATAGTTGATATACAAAAGAAGAAAATGTACTGAAACTGCCTAAAAATCCAGTATAAAATAAGAATAATTTATTGTTATTAACAAAATTTAATGCAACTAAAATTCCTAAAAAAAAAGACGCTATAAAGTTTACTACTGAAGTATTTTGAATATAAAATCCTATATTAATTTTGAAATTATTTTGTATAAAAATCCTTAGTATTAATCCAAAAGTACTCCCAAATAAAACAAAAATTATTGAGTTTGAATTAATATACAAAACTTACATTTTTATCCAGCCTTTTGTAATTTTATTAGGATCATCTAATAAAACATTAGAAGCTAATTCCACCTTAACCCAAATTTCATTTTTGCTGACTTTCCAATTACGTAAAACTGATAAAGTAGTACCTATATCAAGGACTAATAATTCTTTTGCATAAATTTTCGGGAAAGAATAAAGACAAGTATTGGAACTCAATATAATTTCTTTTGTGTTGGTGGGTAAGTTATTTTGAGTTAAACTTTTTTGAATACCACCAGCAGGCAATGTAACTGGAGCTATTAAAGCAAAAGTAATCAAGCAAAAATTCTTAAGAAGATTGTTCATTAAATATCTAAAGTTGCCATATCTAATTTGCTACTATGAGTTTCAATAAATTCTCTTCTTGGTGCAACTTTATCTCCCATTAAAATATTAAATATTCTATCAGCTTCAAGTGCATCTTCAATTTCAACTCTTTTCATCATCCTAGTTTCAGGATTCATAGTCGTATCCCACAATTGCTTTGGCATCATCTCACCTAATCCCTTAAATCTTTGGATATTGTAATTTGCATTTTCTCCAAAACCTGAAATTGTATCTTTTAATTGATTCTCGTTATAACAGTATTTATGATTCTTACCTCTTTCAACTTTGTAAAGGGGAGGACAAGCAATATATATATAACCTCTTTCAACAAGTTGTCTTTGATATCTATAAAAAAATGTCAATAATAAAGTTCTTATATGAGCCCCATCAACATCTGCATCAGTCATAATTACAACTCTGTGATATCTCAAAGAGTGCACATCAAACTCCTCTCCTTTTATTCCTAAACCAAGAGCTGTGATTAATGACTGAATTTCTGTATTTTTATATATTTTTGTATCATCAGTTTTTTCGATATTAAGAATTTTACCCCTAAGAGGCAAAATAGCCTGAAAATTTCTATCTCTTCCTTGTTTTGCCGAACCTCCAGCAGAATCTCCCTCAACGATATAAATTTCTGATTCTGAGGGATCTCTAGAACTACAATCTGCTAATTTACCTGGCAAAGTTGAACTTTCTAGAACACTTTTTCTTCTTACTAATTCTCTAGCTCTTCTTGCAGCTTCTGCTGCATTAAATGATTGAATTGCTTTTTCAAGAATTGAGTCTAAGATTCCTGGATTGAATTCCATATATTTTGTTAGAGCTTCCCCTACAAGAGAGTCAACAATACCTCTAACTTCAGTATTCCCTAATTTTGTTTTTGTTTGTCCTTCAAATTCAGGTTCTGGAACTTTAACTGATAAAACAACAGTTAAGCCCTCTCTAATATTTTCGCCAGCTAAATTTTTTTCAATCTCTTTTCTTTTGCCTCTCTTTTTTGCAAGATTGTTGAATGTTCTTGTCAAAACTGTCTTAAGTCCCTCTATATGGGTACCTCCATCAATAGTTCTAATATTATTTGCAAACCCTAAGATATTATCTGAATATACATCAGAACACCATTGCAAAGCAGCTTCGACATAAACATTTTCTCTTTGTGAGTCAACATAAATTATCTCAGGATGAATAGACTCCTTTTGTGCATTCATATATTGAACATATTCTTTAATACCACCTTGATATAGGTAAATTTCTTCTTTATAAGAACCATTTGTCAATTCAGTTCTCTCATCTCTAAAAACGATTTTTACTCCACCATTGAGATAAGCTAGTTCCCTTAACCTAGATGAAAGAAGAGCATATTCAAATTCGATTCCTCCAGAAAAAATTGTTTTATCGGGCTTAAAACAAATAGTGGTTCCTGTTTTAAAAGGTTTAATAGACTGCTTTGTTCTTTGCAACTCACCCTTAGATACACCTTTTTCAAATCTTTGATTAAACTCACTACCTTCTCTATAAACAGTCACATTTACCCATTCGCTAAGAGCATTTACTACAGAAATACCTACTCCGTGTAGGCCACCTGAAACTTTATAGCCGCCGCTTCCGAATTTACCTCCCGCATGCAAAACAGTCATTACAGTTTCCAAAGCACTTTTCCCAGTCCTTGAGTGAATATCTGTAGGTATCCCTCGTCCATTATCAGAAATTAAAGCTGATCCATCAGCTCTAAGAACTATTTCTATATGATCGCAATGTCCTGCAAGTGCCTCATCAACTGAGTTGTCAACGACCTCGTATACTAGGTGATGTAAACCTCTAGGCCCTGTAGAACCTATATACATCCCAGGTCGTTTACGAACTGGCTCTAAGCCTTCTAAAACCTGAATCTGTTCAGCACCATAATCATTTGAGATTTTATTAGATCTTTTGTCCTCACTCATTTAATATAAAAAAAAACATTAAACTTTTTAAATATTATTTTTAAAAAGTCTTTCATTAAACTTACCACCGTAATAAGAGAAAGGCTCGTAGTCCTATGAAAATTTTAATTACTTTAATTATATAGCTGATAAATTTTTCTTCAGAAATTTATATGTCTTGTTATCTCCCCCACGTAATTGTCTTAATTGGGCCCACAGCTAGTGGTAAAACTGACTTAGCTATTGAAATTGCGAATCATTTTAAAACTCATATACATAATATTGATTCAAGGCAAATTTATAAATTTATGGATATCGGAACAGCCAAACCATCTAAGGTTCAACAAAAAAAAATAAAGCATTTTTTAATAGATATTGAAGAACCTGTTAATCAAATTAATGTAAAACAATTTCAAGAAATTGCTCAAAAATCAATTAAAAGAGAAATTGAACAAAATTATCTGCCTTTTCTTGTTGGAGGAAGTGGTTTATATATGAACTCAATAACTAAGGGTTTTTTTGTACCAGATGTCCCTCCACAAAATAATTTGAGAAGACAATTAGAAGAACTTGATCAGGAAGAATGTTGGGAACTTTTAAAAAATTGTGATCCAAAATCAACAAAAAAAATTAATTTTGCTGATCATATTAGAACTATAAGGGCTTTAGAAGTCTTTTATGTAACAGGTAAACCTTTTTCAACTCAACAAGTTGAGAACCCGCCTAATTGGAAAATACTTGAGCTTGGATTAGATAGAGATAATATAAAAGAAAGAATTTTGCAAAGAACAAAAAATATGTTTTCGTTTGGAATTGTTGAAGAAACGAAACACCTTATCTCTAAATATGGATCTGACTTGCCAATTTTAAAAACCATTGGATACCTTGAAGCAAAGGATGTCCTTAATAACCGTTTAACGATTGAAGAGGCGATAGAGTTGACCGCCACAAAAACTATCCAATTCGCCAAAAGACAAAAAACATGGTTTCGCAATAAAAATAATCCTATTTGGCTTGATAACAAAAACCTACTAAAAGATGCAATAATTAAGATAGAGTCTTTTTTAGGCTAAATTTTATAAAAAATAGATTTTGTTCATCATCAAATCAATTTATTAACTAAACTGAATGCCACCACGCCCACGCTTTGACCGCCGCGCTCCTGTTAGAGAGCTCCCAAATATAAATGAAAGAATAAAATACCCTCAATTGAGAGTCGTTGATTCAGATGGGAAACAACTAGGTGTGATAGATAGAATGAAAGCATTAGAAATAGCTTCTCAAAGAGAATTGGATTTAGTTTTGGTAAGCGAGAAAGCAAATCCTCCAGTTTGTAGAATCATGGACTATGGAAAATACAAATTTGAACAAGAAAAGAAAGCAAAAGAAGCAAGAAAAAAATCCCATCAAACAGAAGTTAAAGAAGTAAAAATGAGGTACAAAATTGACAAACATGACTATGACGTACGAATAGGTCAGGCTACTAAATTTTTAAAATCCGGAGACAAAGTAAAATGTACTGTGATTTTTAGAGGTAGAGAAATACAACACTCCAATTTAGCTGAGACACTCCTTTTAAAAATGGCTAATGATTTAGAGGAGCAGTCAGAAGTACAACAAAAGCCGAAAAGAGAAGGAAGAAACATGATTATGTTTTTAAGCCCTAGAAAAACTCCTCTCATTAAAAAAGATGCAGGATAAGAAATTATAAATAAAACTATGCCGAATGTTAAAGTGTCACTATAAGTAAAATTTAATTAGTCAGGATTCTTTTAAAGTGAGATACCATATCCAACAAGAAAGTGATATCCCAGCATCGACCCAACTATATAATCAAATTTGCTTCGCAATAGCAGCAAGACATTATCCACCAGGTCACAGATTGCCAAGCACTAGGCAACTTGCGATGCAGACAGGACTTCATCGGAATACTATTAGCAAAGTTTACAGACAACTTGAAATAGATGGGGTTGTTGAAGCGATCGCTGGGTCAGGTATCTATGTAAGAGATAATCTTAGAAAAAAAGACTTTAAAAATTCAATTTACTCAAAAAACAAAATAAGTAAACCACCAGATCAAGAAGCAAAAAAAGCTATAGATAATTTTATAAATCTTGGCTGCACCTTACAAGAAACAAGAGAAATATTAACTAATGAAATTGACTGGCGTATTAAATGTGGAGCAAGAATTATAGTCAGTACACCTAGAGAGGATGTAGGCGCTTCTATGCTTATAGCAGAGGACTTATCTCCAAAAGTTAATGTACCAGTGGAAGTAGTTCCTATGGAAGAATTAGAAAAAGTTTTGAGTAATTCCAATAATGGAACTATTGTAACAAGTAGATATTTTTTACAACCTTTAGAAAAAATTGCTAAACAATATGGAGTTAGAGCTATTACAGTTGACTTGAGTGACTTTCAAAAGGAATTGAAAATTCTCAAAGAATTAGATGCTGGAAGCTGCGTAGGTATTGTTAGTATAAGCCCTGGTTTATTGAGAGCAGCAGAAGTTATTATTCACAGCATGAGAGGGAGTGACTTAATGCTTATGACTGCAATTTCAGATAATAACAATAGATTACTGTCGCTTTTGAAAGCTTCAAACCATATAGTTTGTGATGGACCTAGCTTATCAGTTGTAGAAAACACTTTATTAAAAAATCGGTCTCAGCTTATGAGATTACCTCAAATAATATGTGCAAAAAATTATTTGAGTATAGAGACAATAAATCAATTAAAAAAAGAGATTGGAGTTGTTAATTAGACCATGATACTAAGAACTTTCAAATCAGATATTGACATAATCAAAGAAAGAGACCCTGCTGCTAGAGGGATATTAGAAATTTTTCTCTGCTACCCAGGCTTTCAATCAATAGTTATTCATAGGTTTACTCATAAATTATGGCAATTAAAAATTCCATTAATTCCTCGCTTTTTCAGTCATCTCAATAGATTAATCACAGGCATTGAAATCCATCCTGGGGCCAAAATTGGTAAACGGGTTTTCATTGATCATGGCATGGGTGTTGTAATTGGAGAGACAGCTGAGATAGGAAATAATTGCCTGCTTTATCAAGGAGTAACATTAGGAGGTACTGGAAAAAGTCATGGGAAAAGACACCCAACTTTAATGGAAAATGTTGTAGTGGGAGCAGGTGCAAAAGTTCTTGGATCTATTACTGTAGGATCTAATACACGTATTGGTGCAGGTTCAGTAGTTGTTCGTAACGTGGAAGGGAACAGCACAGTAGTTGGGGTTCCTGGCAGAGTAGTACATCAAAGTGGGGTTAAAATTAATCCATTAGCTCACTCTGCGCTACCAGATGCAGAAGCGAATGTGATAAAAAATCTAATGGATAGAATAGACTCCCTCGAAAATGAAATTCTTAAGTTACAAAAAACTCTAAAATGTTTAGCAAATTCAGAATCTATTGATATTTCAAAACTAGGTGATGCTCAAAATCTTAAAGACAAAGAAATTATAGAATTTCTTGGAGATGATTAACTCTAGATTTAATTTTTATTTTCTGTGTCAGTTTTAGGCTGAAACATAAACATTGAATAAATAACATTTCGTCTCATATTTGTCATCATTTCCAGAAACATATCATACCCTTCATTTTTATATTCAATTAGAGGATCTTTTTGCCCATAACCTCTCAATCCAACTGATTCCCTCAAGGAATCCATGGATTGAAGATGTTCACGCCATAAATTATCAATTTGCTGCAAAATAAAAAATCTTTCAGCTTCTCTCATTAATCCTGGACGAATATTTTCTATTTGTTTTTCTTTTAAATCATAAGCTATTCGCAACCGCTCTTGAAGGTAGTTTTTTAACTCCTCTATTGACAGTAAATTAATATGATCAGCTTTAAGGTCATCTAATAAATATATAAATTCTTTGACTTTGGATATTAATTGGTCAATATTCCATTCTTCTGGAGGAAGATCAGGATTAATATAAGCCTCTACAATTTCACTCATTGTTCTTTCTCCATATCCTATTACTTGCTTCTTTAAATCAATTCCTCGTAAAACTCTTAGTCTTTCGTTATAAACTGCTTTTCTTTGATTATTCATTACTTCGTCATATTCAAAAACTTGTTTTCTTATGTCGTAATAATATGTTTCAACTTTTTTTTGAGCACCTTCTAGAGATCTAGTAAGCATTCCTGATTCTATAGGCAAATCTTCATCAACCCTAAATGCGTTCATAAGATTTGCTACTCTATCACCTCCAAAAATCCTTAATAAATTATCTTCTAATGATAAAAAGAATCTTGTACTTCCAAGATCTCCCTGTCTCCCTGCTCTACCCCTAAGTTGATTATCAACTCTTCTTGATTCATGTCTCTCAGTACCGATGACATGTAAACCTCCAGCTTCTCTAACTTTTTGTTCTTCATAAATCAAAACATTTTCATATTCTTTTTTTACATCAGACAAAGATTCTCTCAAAAGCTTTATCAAGCTATCATCAGTTGGTGCTTTTTCTGCAGCTGTAGCTATTCTGTCATCAAGCTCCAAGACAGAAAGTTGTCTATCTCCCCAATTTTTAACAAGTTCATCAGATAAAAAAGAGAGTTTCTTTTCAATTGCTTCATCTAGTTTGCAAGGAAAAAGACTTGTTTCCGAATTTGAAATACTCTTTTTCAAATTTTTACCAGCTTTCTTAGAAAAACCTACTTTAGATTTTGAATTTCTTTGTTTAGGTATTGGTGGCTTATGTTCATTATCAGGCCTGACTAACAAAGGAATTAAAATTTCTTTTAATTTAAGCCTTGCCATATAATCACTATTACCACCAAGAATTATATCTGTTCCCCTTCCAGCCATATTAGTCGCAATAGTAACAGCACCTGCCCTTCCCGCCTGAGCAACAATTTCTGCCTCACGTTCAACGTTCTCTGGCTTAGCATTTAACAAATTATGTGGGATTTTTTCAGCAGATAAAAGTGTACTGAGTAATTCACTTTTTTCCACACTTGTTGTACCAACTAAAACAGGTCTACCATCTCTATGAATTTGTGCAGTTTCTTTAGCAACGGCTTTCCATTTACCAATCTCTGTCTTAAATACTTGATCAGGCCAATCTTGTCTCTTTCTTATTTGATTTGTCGGTATAACTGTTGATTCTAATTTATAAGTTTTTTCAAATTCAACCTCCTCTGTTTTTGCAGTTCCCGTCATTCCTGCTAAACCGGGATATAAAAGGAAAAAATTCTGATAAGTTATGGATGCTAATGTTTGAGTCTCAGGCTGAATTTTAAGACCCTCTTTTGCTTCTATTGCCTGATGCTGGCCGTCACTCCAACGCCTTCCAGGCATTACCCTACCAGTAAATTCGTCCACTATTACAGCCTCATCGTTCTTAATAATATAATTTACGTCTTTAATAAATAATTCTTTAGCTTTTAGAGCGTTAGTTACATAATGCGCCCAAGGATCTTTAGGGTTATATAAGTCAGTAACTTTTAAATACTCTTCACATTTTGCAAAACCCTGATCAGTTAATATACAACTTCTCTGTTTTTCATCAACTTCATAATCCCCTTCTGGATCAATACCATCTTTACTTAATTCTTTTGCTTTTACTAATGCCAGAGATAATTCTGCAGCTTTTTGATATTTTTCTTGTGGTCTTTCAACTTGACCAGAAATGATTAAAGGCGTTCTTGCTTCATCAATTAATATTGAATCAACCTCATCAATTACGCAGTAATTAAATTTTCTTTGAACTACCTCACTAATATCGGTAGCCATATTATCTCTTAAATAATCAAATCCCAATTCTGAATTTGTAGCATAAGTTATGTCACAATCATAATTTTTCTTTCTCTCAACTGGATTCATATCTTGCTGAATCAAACCAACGGATAAACCTAAAAAACGATGAACTTGTCCCATCCATTCTGCATCCCTTCTAGCTAAATAATCATTTACAGTAACAACATGAACACCTTTTCCCGTAAGAGCATTTAAATAACAAGGTAATGTCGCGACAAGAGTTTTTCCCTCTCCAGTCTTCATCTCAGCAATTTGACACTCATGTAAAACCATCCCGCCAATTAATTGAACATCAAAATGTCTCATATCAAGAACACGTTTACTTGCTTCTCTTACGATTGCAAAGGCTTTAGGAAGAAATTCTTCTAGGAGTTCTTTTTGTTTTTTAAAATCTAATTCAGCTGAAATATTTGATTTAAGAATCTGCGTTTCTTTTCTAAGCTCATCATCAGTCAATTGAGAAATTTCTTCTTCTAAAAAATTTATCTCTTCCACTATTGGTTGATAGCGCTTTAACTTTCGTGTATTCGGATCTCCCAACAAAAGTTTTAGCATAAGTCAAAGTCCTTAAAAAATTCATCTTATTACAAACATTATAAATTAGTGCGTTACAACAGAATGAAGAAAACTATTATCTCTTTATTTTATA
The DNA here is from genome assembly GCF_017695975.1 of Prochlorococcus marinus CUG1417. Classification (NCBI taxonomy): domain Bacteria; kingdom Bacillati; phylum Cyanobacteriota; class Cyanophyceae; order Synechococcales; family Prochlorococcaceae; genus Prochlorococcus; species Prochlorococcus marinus. The sequence continues at coordinate 523,013 of NZ_JAAORN010000002.1, forward strand.
GAAACGATCGATTAAGGTATTTAGATTGAAGTCACAAAAATAACCTAGCTGACATCACCTTTCAAAAATCTCTTTAATAAATGAAAGAAATATCTTTAATCAAACATGCCAAAGGAGCTTTAGGGTTAAGGATTTTTGGATTAGGTCCTAATCTTAAACCAACAAATGGATTAATTAAGCTACAAAAATTGCTAGATACCAATGCTTTCTGGGCAAAGCATAGAACAATCAATGATCTAAAAAAATGTCTTGCTAACAGTGATGTAGTAATAAGTCTTTGGGTTGGTAACGAAATAGTTGGTTTTGGTAGGGCTTTAACCGATGGGATTTACCGCGGAGTGCTTTGGGATATTGTTATAGATCAAAATCACCAAGGCAAAGGTTTTGGCACATTAATTTTAAAAAATCTTTTATCTTCTAAAAAAATTAAAAATACAAAAAAATTATATTTAATGACAACAAATAAAAAATTGTTTTATTCTAAATTTGATTTTAAAGAAGTTTCTTCTCAAAATTTATTGATTCGTGAAATATAAAGCACTCTGTTTCTAAAAAAAACAAAATCAAGATATAAATTTACTATAAAGCCATCTTATGAAAGGTCCTAAAATAGGAACTGGTCCAAAAGTTGGGCCGCAAAAATCAAAGTAATCTCTATGCTCTTTGATTAATCCATTTTCACCAAATAATAAACGAGTAGTTCCAGGATAAATGAATTCTTTACCCATAATTTTTAAACCCATTGTCCATTCAACAAATCCACAATCCCCAGTTATGGAAATTGCATGAGTTTCTAAAAAAACATCATCACATCTTTTAACTAGCTTTTCTTGGGCTTTAACATAAGAATCCAAGCCTTCTGTTTCCTGAGTTGGGTCTGTAAAAATAACATTCTCATTATAAAATTCAGCCCATTTTTGTTTTGTTGGTGCATCTATACCATAAGGTTTAGTAAATAATCCCTTTAAATCTTCAATAGAAATAACTCTAGTCATTACAAAATTTTTGCTAAAAATATTCTAAAAGATACAAACATTAAAAGCGGATGAAGAGATTCGAACTCTCGACATTCTCCTTGGCAAGGAGATGCTCTACCACTGAGCTACATCCGCATAACTTTTTTATTTTATCTCAAAGAAGGGGTCAATGATAAAAATAATTAAATTTTTTCAATTAATTTAAATTTTTAATTAAAGTTCCCATCTCAATTGCTTGTAAAGCATAATTCCAACCAAGATTATTTTTAATCCCTGCTCTTTCTAGAGCTTGCTGCATAGTATCAGTAGTTAAAACTCCAAAAATAATTGGAACATTATTTTCATTTGAAACTTGTGAAATACCTTTGCTCGCCTCAGATATAACTACATCATAGTGGGAAGTTTCACCACGGATCACAGCCCCAAGAGCAATTACGACGTCATAACTCTTTTTTTTCATAAGGGTTTTAGCTGCGATTGGTAATTCGAATGAACCAGGAACCCACACTATATCTACTTGATTGCTTAATTCAGAAGTATCTAAACCATGTCTTTTTAAACAATCAAGGCAACCAGATAGAATCTTATTTGTAATTAAGTCATTAAATCTTGCTATTACAATCCCAACTTTTAAAGTAGACGCATTAGTAAAAGTACCCTCAAAAATAGCCATTAAATTTTACTTCGATATATTAATAGACTCTCACGAAAAGGTATTAAGTTCAAACTAATGAAGAAACTATCCCTGTAACAAAAACCAAAACAACCCAAACAGCAGCAATAGAATAGATTTTTCTCCTACTTTCTCGCTGTCCTTCCTCAGTAGAGGGTTGAGTCACATATAAAACAGGTACTCCAACTACCGCAATTAAAGAAGCAAATAATAGAGCATTTACGAAGAAAAAGTTAACAGCCTGCATAATTCAGTCTAAGGTTTCAAATTATTATAAATACTATAGTCTCATGAAAATGATAATTTTTAGAGAAAATTTACATACTTTAGACACTTTAAATGCAAAAAAAAAAAATCTACCTAGTATCTATTTAGGAATTAAAAAAGTATGCAAGAAGATACGATAATTCAAAAGAATTTATTTGCAATTAGTAATGAAAATAATGACCAAAAAGAAATAACAAAAATTCCAGAAGATTTATCTTTGGAAGATTTAAAAAAAGAATCGCAAAAAAGACCTAGACAAAGAAAAAATTCAACTAATTTAATAAATAAATTCAAGACTGATTTAATTTCAAATAACAAAAATATTTGCATCAATGAAGAATCTTATAGCTATAAAACAGTTTCAAAACTGAAATTAACTCCTGTAATAAAGCATTATGTCACTCTAAAAGAGGAAAATAAGGATAGGTTATTACTTTATAGATTAGGAGATTTTTTTGAATGTTTTTTTGAAGACGCTGTATTAATATCTAACCTTTTAGAAATAACTCTTACCAGTAAAGATGCTGGCAAAGAGATTGGTAAGATCCCTATGGCAGGCGTTCCCTATCATGCAATGGAGAGATACTGTGCTGATTTAATTAAAAAAAATTATTCTGTGGTTATATGCGACCAATTAGAAAAAAGTTCTGGAAATTATGGTACTCCAATTAAAAGAGGAATAACAAGAATAATAACTCCAGGAACGGTTATTGAAGAGGGGATGTTGATTGCAAAGAAAAATAATTGGATTACTGCTATTTACTTATCAGAAGGAAACTCAAATGAATTTTATGAATGGGGCATATCAAAAGCTGATGTAAGTACAGGAGAATTAATAACTTTAGAAGGCCAATCTCTATCAAAACTATTTGATGAAATTATTAAATTAGATTCTTCAGAAATCATTGTAGGAAGCAATGAAGTAAGAAATTTATTAATCAAAGGTAATAGTCAAATTACATACACTGTTTCAGAAGAGACTAACTTTGGCATTAATGAAGCAAATTATCTAATAAAAAATTATTTCCAAATTGCAAACCTAGAAGGAATAGGACTTAAAAATTTAAAAAATGCGACTAGATCACTTGGAGGTTTATTAAGTTATTTAGAAAAAATTAATCCTTCAGATTTTGATAAAGATTCTTCTGTAAAAATTTCATTAGACTTTCCACAAATTCAATTTGGTAACAACAAATTAATTATTGATTATCAAACTCAAAAAAACTTAGAAATCAAAAATACACAACGAGAAAACAACTATGTAGGTTCGCTACTATGGAGTATTGATAGAACTTATACTTGCATGGGCGCAAGGTGTTTAAGAAGGTGGATAGATTCACCCCTATTAAACCTTAATGAAATTTATAAAAGACAAAATATAATTACAAACTTTATTGAATCTAAACAATTACGTATTGATACCCAAAATTTACTTAGAGCAATGGGGGATTTAGAAAGACTTGCAGGTAGAGCTTGTGCAGGTCATGCAAGTCCCAGAGACTTAATTGCAATAGCTGAAGGTTTAAAAAAATTGCCTAGACTAAAATCCATAATTGAATTATTCAAATATGATCTCCCAGATTGGACTGATCAATTAAAAAATATTGATGAAGGACTCTTAGAATTAGCTGATACTATAAGTTTTAAACTGATAGAAAATCCTCCTCTGAATATTAGTGAAGGAGGCATGATCCACGATGGTGTTGACCATATATTAGATGGTTTACGCAATTTAATGGATGATTACTCTGAGTGGCTAAATAAAGAGGAATTAAAAGAAAGGAAAATTAGCAAAATTTCAAACCTAAAAATTCAATTTCATAAAAATTTTGGTTACTACATTTCTATAAATAAGTCAAAAGTTAATTTAGCTCCCCAACATTGGATCAAAAGACAAACACTTACTAATGAAGAGAGGTATATCACTTCAGAAATTAAAAGTAAAGAAAATAAGATTTTCCAAATAAAAACTAGAGCTTCATCGAGAGAATATGAAATTTTCTGCGAATTAAGAAATATAGTTGCTGAAAAAACAAAACAAATAAGATCAATCGCAAAATCCATAGCATCTCTTGATGCATTGCTTGGTTTATCAATTACTTCAGTAGAAAACAATTTTATAAAACCTTCGTTAATACCAATAAATGATTCAATGACAAAAAATAGTACAAAAATAATCGCAGGAAGAAATCCAATTGTAGAGCAATTATTAAATGAAAAAAAGTTTATAGCAAACGATATCTCTTTTGAGGAAAATCAAAAATTAATTATATTAACCGGTCCCAATGCAAGCGGAAAAAGTTGCTTTATAAGGCAACTTGGTTTAATACAAATTCTCGCACAAATTGGTAGCTTTGTTCCTGCTACTAATGCTGAAATCAAGATTGCAGATAGAATTTTTACAAGAATTGGGGCGGTTGATGATCAATCATCTGGGCAATCAACATTTATGGTGGAAATGTCTGAAACTGCATCAATTCTAAATCAGGCAACTTCTAGCTCACTAGTTTTACTTGATGAGATAGGTAGAGGAACATCTACTTTTGATGGCCTTTCAATAGCTTGGTCTGTAAGCGAGTATCTTGCAAAAAAAATTAAATGTAACACTATTTTTGCTACACACTATCATGAGCTGAATTATTTAAAAAATTCAAATAAGAATATACAAAATTTTCAAGTATTAGTAGAACAAAATAAAGATCAGCTAATTTTTAGTCACAGGATTGTTAAAGGGGGCTCAAACAAAAGCTATGGTATAGAAGCAGCTAAATTAGCAGGAGTTCCAAAAGAAGTTATAGAAAAAGCAAAATCAGTTTTAAATTCTTTAGAAAATAACAACAAGTTAAATAAAAATATTGATTAGATCATAGGCAAGTTTATAAGATAAATACTTTTAAATAGATTCCCTCAACAAAGCGTTAACAGCAGCAGCTGCCATAGCAGCACCTCCTCGAGTTGAATTCAAAACAATTCTAGGAAGATCTGTAGAAATCAATTTGTTTTTGCTTTTTTCTACTCCAATAAATCCGACGGGCATTCCAATAATTAAACTAGGGAAATCTTTTGCATTATCTAAGATATCAATCAAATACGTTAAGGCTGTTGGCGAACTGCCAATAACTACAATAGGTGATTTTATCCCAGAATTTTGAACAGATAATTCTTTCCAACCTTCAGTTAAGCCATATGCAGTTTTAGTTAATTTTGCCTCTTTATTCTCTTGAAACCAACTTCTTGCTGAAAAGACTTTATTCCTATTAGTATTTTCTGCCATTGATTTTATAGCTGCTGCTGCCATATCGGTATCAGTTAAAATAGGAGCTCCATTTTTAAGCGCCTGAAGGCCCTTTTTACAGGCACCTTCACTAAACTCAAGAAGATTTTGAACAGAAAAATCTCCTGAAGTATGAATTAATCTTTCTAAAACTTTATTTTCCAAATAATTTAGATCATTTTCTCCTACATGAGATCTTATAAATCTGATGCTTTCCAAAAAAATTGGATGATCAATAACCATTAAATTTAATTTATGTTAAAAATAAACATAGTTATTATATGATTTTTATTGAGCGATTATGCCAATACAAATATTATGGGGTAATGATCTAAATGCTCAAAATACATTTATTCGGAAATTAATTGATAAGGAAGTATCCAAAGAATGGAAAGCAATAAACGTAACTAATCTAAATGGAGAAGATGATGAACAAGTAAAAAAAGCTTTTGATGAGGTTCTTACACCTCCTTTTGGAGATGGATACAGAATAGTTACATTGAAAAATAATCCAATTTTTAATGCAAAAAATGAAAATCTAACAAGTAAATTTCAAAAAATCCATAACAATATACCTCAAAATACTTATTTCGTTTTACAAAATACAAAAAAACCAGACTCAAGACTAAAGAGTACTAAATTTTTACAAAAACTTATCAAAAATAATTTAGCCAAAGAAAAATCATTTTCTTTACCAGAAATCTGGGACTATGAGGGACAAAAAAGATTCTTAGAAGATACAGCAAATGAAATGAGTATCAAAATTGATAAAAATGCAGCTGAATTAATTATTGAATCTGTTGGGAATGATAGCTTTAAACTAATAAATGAATTAGCTAAGGCAAAAACATACCTAACAGCAGTCGCAAGTGATTCGAATTCACAACTTTTTCTTAAAAGTATTGATGTAAAAAAAATATTTTGTGATCATCGATCCAACATTTTCAAAATCATTGATCTTCTCTTACAAAAAAACATTAATGAAAGCCTCATCGAAATAAATTATTCCTTACAGAAGGGAGAACCTGCTTTAAGATTAAATGCAGGCTTAATTAGTCAAATCAGAATTCATACCATTGTAAAATTAGCAGTTAATTCAGGAAGTGATAATGCAGAAAAGATTTGTAATCTTTCGGGAATTTCTAATCCAAAAAGAATTTTTCTCGTTCGAAGGAAAGTAAAAAACATATCGCAAAAATATTTAATTAATTTAATGAGTAACTTATTAGATATTGAATCATTACTAAAACAAGGTAATAATCCTATGAATGTTTTTACCGAGAATTTAATAAATTTAAGTTAACCAAATTATAAGTTTAAAAATTTACATTATGATTTAAATATGGCTTTACTAGTAAAAAAATTTGGCGGTACTTCTGTCGGTGATATTAAAAAAATTCAAAATATTGCAAGTAGCATTTGTCAAAGTAAAGAGGCAGGAAACGAAATTGTCGTGGTTGTATCTGCAATGGGGCAAACCACAGACGATTTAAATTGTTTAGCGAAATCAATTAGTAAAAATCCCAATCGAAGAGAATTGGATATGCTTCTCTCAACTGGAGAGCAAGTAACCATAGCTCTTCTATCAATGGCATTAAACGAATGCGGAATACCTGCAATTTCAATGACCGGTAGCCAGGTTGGAATCATTACTGAATCAATACATGGGAAAGCGAGAATTCTCGATATTAAAACAGAGAGAATCCAGAACTATATAAACCAAGGTTTTGTAGTTGTCGTTGCTGGATTTCAAGGAACATCATTAAGTCATACGGGATCAATGGAAATTACAACTCTTGGTAGAGGTGGTTCAGATACCTCCGCTGTAGCATTATCAACAGCTTTAGGAGCTGAAACTTGCGAAATTTATACAGATGTTCCAGGGGTTCTTACTACTGATCCAAGAATTGTACCTAATGCAAAACTCTTAGAAGAAATTAGCTGTGAAGAAATGCTTGAGCTTGCAAGCGTTGGTGCTTCAGTTCTGCATCCAAGAGCAGTAGAAATTGCTCGCAATTATGGAATTAAATTGTGCGTCAAATCAAGCCAAAGTGACTCAAATGGTACTCTCCTGGCGAGTCAAATCCAACCTCTCCCGCTAAAAAGAGGAAGCTTAGAATTAACAAAAACAGTCAATAGTCTTGAAATATTAGAAAACCAAGCAATATTCAGTCTCTCAAACATTCCTGATAGGCCTGGGATTGCTGCACAAATATTTGAAAAACTATCAGAAGCAAGTATTAATGTAGATTTAATCATACAAGCTACAAATGATGGAAATAATAACGATATTACATTTACTGTTAGTGAATTAGAAGTTAAAAAAACTGCAGAACAATGTGAACTTATAACTAGTCAATTAGGAGGAGAATACAATTTAAAAACAAACATGACTAAATTGAGTATTCAAGGAGCAGGCATTATGGGTAGACCAAGTGTTTCGGCCGATTTATTTGATACTTTATCTCAAGCAAATATAAATGTCAGATTAATAGCTACTAGTGAAATTAAAGTCAGCTGCGTAATTGAAATTAATAATATACCAAAAGCTATTAGATTTATTTCTGAGAAATTTAAGTTATCCGATACACAAATATTTATTAATCCCATCAACGAAAAACAAGATCTACCTGAAGTGAGAGGGATTGCATTAGATAAAAACCAAGTTCAAGTAAGTTTTCGAAAACTACCTGATCGTCCAGGTGTAGCAGCATCAATATGTTTAGCATTAGCTGAAAATAATTTACTTTTCGATACGATCGTGCAGTCTGAAAGAATTTCCTCTCTAAAAACTAAGGATATTAGTCTTACAATGAATAAGCAGGATAGAGAAAAAGCTAACTTGGTTTTTGAGGTCTTAACAAAGAAATTACCCGGTTCATACATTGAAGATGGTCCTGCAATAGCCAAAGTAAGTACTGTTGGAGCGGGAATGGCATTTAAAGTTGGAACTGCTGGAAAAATATTTAGAGCACTGGCTAACCAAAATATCAATATTGAAATGATTGCCACTAGTGAAATTAGGACTTCGTGTATTGTCTTAGAAAAAGATTGTGACAAAGCAGTTCATGCGATTCATAATCATTTCGAATTAGAAAAATAAGTTCTTTTTAATTGTTTCTTGCCAATTTTTGTCTTAATTTTTTGATTCTATCCCTCAAATTTGCTGCTTCTTCAAAATTTAACTCTTTTGCAGCGTCTTTCATTTTAATTTCTAACTTTTCTATTAAGTCAGGCAATTCTTCGAGCAAACATTGATTATCACTGGAATTGAGAATTGCGTCAGTTTTGTTATTAACTATATTTATTAAATCTTTAGATAAACCACCAGCATCTAGTTTTCTGGAAAGTTCTAGAAAAGATAATATTGAATTTTCTATTTTTTTGCCTGCAGGTTTTGGAGTAATACCATTGATTTGGTTATATTTTTTTTGAATAGTTCTTCTTCGATCAGTTTCAGATATTGCTCTTTTCATTGAATCTGTGAAGTTATCTGCATAAAGCAAGGCAACACCTTCAACATGTCGGGCAGCTCTACCTATTGTTTGAATCAATGACCTTTCAGCTCTCAGAAAACCTTCTTTATCAGCATCTAAAATGGCGACTAAAGATACTTCTGGAAGATCTAGTCCCTCTCTTAATAAATTAACTCCTACCAAAACATCATATTCGCCCATTCTAAGGTCTTGAATAATTTCAATTCTCTCAATTGAGTGGATTTCGGAATGCAAATATCTAACTCTTACTTTATTTTCAGATAAAAAATCAGTTAGATCTTCAGCCATTCTCTTAGTAAGTGTCGTCACAAGCACTCTTTGATTCTTTTCAGCTCGAATTCTTATTTCAGATAACAGATCTTCTATTTGGCCTTCACTAGGTCTTACATCAATTACCGGGTCTAATACCCCAGTTGGTCTTATAACTTGCTCAATAAATTCACCTTCACATTGATCTAATTCCCATTGACCAGGAGTTGCACTTATAAATAATGTCTGTTTTGATTTTTCCCAAAACTCTTCACATTTTAAAGGTCTATTATCTGCAGCACTTGGCAATCTAAAACCATGATCTATTAACACTTTTTTTCTAGATTGATCACCATTGTACATCGCATGAAGTTGAGGACATGTTACATGACTCTCATCAACTACCAACAACCAATCTTTGGGAAAGTAATCTATTAAGCATTCTGGTGGTGAACCTTCCTCCCTCCCTGATAAATGACGAGCATAATTCTCAACTCCATTACAATAACCAACCTCTTTAAGCATTTCTAAATCATATTTTGTACGTTGTTCTAGACGTTGAGCCTCTAATAATTTTCCTTCGTATGTAAATTTATCGAGTTGAGTTTTTAATTCACTTCTAATTGCACTTATTGCACTCTCAAGTCTTTCTTTTGGAGTCACAAAATGCTTCGCTGGGTAAACGCTAACTTGTTCTAAACTTTCAAGTATTTCTCCTGTAGTAGGGTCAACATATCTAATAGCCTCGACTTCATCACCAAATAACTCAATTCTTATTAATCTATCTTCATAAGCTGGACCGATTTCTAAAACATCACCTTTAATTCTGAATCTACCTCTAGTAATTTCAATATCATTTCTAGTATATTGATTTTCAACAAGAGACCTCAAAGAAGAACGTAGATTTATTGATTTTCCCACTTCAAATTTAACTGCAGCTTTTAAATACTCACTCGGTATACCAAGACCATAAATACAACTTATTGAGGCTACAACAATTACATCTTTTCTTTCAAATAATGAGCGTGTTGCAGAATGCCTAAGCATATCTATTTCTTCATTAATTGAAGCAGTTTTGGCTATGTAAGTATCACTTACAGGTACATAAGCTTCTGGTTGATAGTAATCGTAGTAAGAAATGAAGTACTCAACTGCATTTTTTGGAAAAAATTCCCTTAATTCATTACATAGTTGTGCAGCCAACGTTTTGTTATGGGCTAAAACAAGTGCTGGTCTTCCTGTTTGTTGAATTACATTGGCAATGGTAAATGTTTTACCAGTTCCAGTAGCTCCTAAAAGAGTCTGAAACTGTTTACCATTATTTACGCCTTTAACTAATTTTTTAATAGCTTCTGGTTGATCTCCATTTGGTTCGTAAGGAGCTTGAAGCTTATAGTGGTTCATCAAGCTAGTAGCTAAAGGATGTTGCTATACTAAGAAATTTTTTCTCCAATTATTGAATTTTTCAAAGATTCTTTTAAGCCCCTAACAACCGCAATCATTGATATTAAATCATCTAATTTATTAACCACAGATCCAACGCCAACTGCTGAGGCTCCAGAAGATATTGCTAGTGGACAAGTTACTTGGCTTAATCCAGAGGCACTCATGATTGGTATATTCAGAGATTGTTTCTTAAATTCTTGATGAATAGCATAGGTAGCTGCAAGAGTTGGTACTGATTTTTCAAAAAAACCTTGAATCCCTGGAGAGTAAGGAGCAGAACTAGTACCACCTTCTGTTTGAATAATATCAACGCCTTCTTCCACTAGCTTTACAGCAAGATCAACTTGTTTATCAATAGGCATAGTATGAGGAACAGTTACTGATAAAGGAAAATTAGGCAATAAATCCCTCGTCTCTTTTGTAATGTTTAAAACTTTTTTATCTGAAAAATAAATGCCTTTTTCATAAAAAGTATCGTAATTTCCTATCTCAATTAATGATGCTCCTGCTTTTACACAATCTTGAAAAGATCTAGGCACTACTGAACTAACACAAACGGGTAGTGTTGAATTCTTAAGTGCTAAATCAACGAGTTCAGGTTTACAAGCAATATCGACAAGATCTGCCCCTCCTAATGAAGCAGCCTCAACAATTATTTTCACAGACTGAACATCGAAATTATTCAATCCTGAAATAACTTTGAGTAAGGATTTGCTTCTTAACTCTTCTTTGATTTTTTGTGGCAAAAGATTAATCAGACTCATTTACTTAATGAATTTATTACCCGATTGTGACATTGTTTTAGTAAAACAGTGCATTTTTTAAAAAATATTATCTGAGCAACACAAAATGACTGATAAAAAATTAAGTCAGAAAAATTGGTCATCATGGCATCATCAGCTTCATAAGGAGATTCTTACCAAAAAAATATTTATTCCCAAAGGATCCAATATTTTAATAAGTGTATCGGGGGGTCAAGACTCAATGGCCTTATTAACCCTAATTAATGACCTAAAAAAACTACATAATTGGTCTATTAGTGTTTGGCATGGTGATCATCAGTGGCACGAAAAATCATCACTATATGCTCTTGAATTAAAAGATTATTGCGAAGATAAAAATATTTCATTCTCTTTTGATCAAGCAAATAAAGAAAGTATTTCTTCAGAAGAAAAAGCACGAGAATGGCGATATGAAAAATTATGTGAAAGAGCCAAAACTTTATTAAATAAACACAAGCAAAAACATAATATTTATTTGTTAACTGGTCACACGAGTAGTGATAATGCAGAAACATTTATCCTCAATTTATCTAGAGGAAGCAATTTTGCAGGTCTGAGTAATATTGAGAGTAAAAGATTAATAGAAAATCAAATTTATTTAATAAGACCAATATTAATTTTCAGTAGGGAAGATACAAAACAATTTTGCAATGATATGAAGATCCCAGTCTGGGAAGATCCTACAAATTCAGATCTTAAATTAAAAAGAAATTTAGTAAGAAAAAAAATTATTCCTACCTTAGAAGTTATCTATCCTGGTTGTTCTGAAAGGATAAATAATTTTTCCCAAAAAATGAGCAAATACAATAATGAACGTAATGATCTTAGTGAACTAGCTTATTTATATTGTAAAGATGTTAAGGGTATCGATAGGAATCTCCTAAATGGTATGTGTATTGAAGCGAGGTGCACAATTTTAAATAGATTTTTAAAAGAAATATCTGCAAAGCAATGTAGTTCTAAAAATCTGACAAAATTAGCAACTTCAATTTATGAAAAAAATAAAGGTCAAATTAATCTGCAAGAGTTTTTAAAAATTGTTTGGGATAAAAACTATATAAATTTTGAAAAAAGTTAAGATGTTACAGCAGATCTTCTTCTTCTTGTTCTACCTTCAAATGAATCTTCTGTAGCAGTCTCAGCTGATGGATTCTGTGAAACTTTTGGACTTTTTTGGGTATTTTGTGGGTTATTTGAACTATTAGGATGATTATTGTTTGATTTCTTATGGAAATTATTATTATTTCTATTTCTATTGGAGAAATTTTGCTCTTCGGTAATCTTTGGGATATAAGCACGAGTTCCACTTGGAGCAGGTTGAACTAAACACAAAATAAGTGGTTCAACTTGTAATTCTCTTCTCATTCTTCTCGATAAACCATTTTCAATTTCCCTTTGTACACCAATCCAATCTACCTCAAAATTATTCGGCCCAGTTTGTCTGGATAATTGTTTCCATCTATTTTCTAAGACCCAGCTTATTTCTCGTTCTGTCCACATAGACATTTTTCTTGGCTCTGCAGTAGTAACAACTCCTCTTAAATTAACTCTAGGAGGCGCAACCATCTTTCCATCTGTACTAATAGGAGCTAAAACAGTTACTACACCATCCCCAGCTAATTGCTGCCTTTCCTTTAATACTCGAGCATCTACTATCCCATTTCGTGAGTTATCAAGCAGTTCAACACCAGCTTTTACAGGATCACCCTTTTGAATAGAATTAGGTGTTAACTCAACTACATCTCCATTTTCAATAATTAAGATATTTTCCTTTGGAACCCCCATAGTTTGTGCACTCTTCCCATGACAAACAAGCATTCTATGTTCTCCATGAACAGGAACAAAAAACTTAGGTTTTGCGAGTGCCAACATTAACTTTTGATCTTCTTGAAAACCATGACCAGAAACATGAATATTCTCACCCTTTCCATAAACAACCTTTGCTCCGAGTTTCATTAATCTATCTATTGTATTAACAACAGAAATAGTATTACCAGGAATTGGGCTGGCTGAAAATATTACAGTATCAGTAGTCTTAAGACGAACATGCTGATGTTCACCACGAGAGATTCTGCTTAACGCTGCTAGGGGTTCTCCTTGGCTACCCGTCATCAATAATAAGGTTTCCCTATCTGGCAAATCTCTAATTTGCTTGATAGGAACAAACAAATCATCTGGGCATTTCATATAACCAATATCTCTTGCCTTAGCAATAACATTTATCATCGATCTACCTAACAAACCGACCTTTCTTCCATGTTTCATGGCCAATTCTAAGATCATTGTCACTCTATGGACAGAACTAGCAAAAGTGGTAAGGATAACTCGTTCTTTTGCCTCTGCAATATGTTTTTCTAAAGAGGGATAGATAGTCTTCTCAGAAGGACAAAAACCTGGAACTTCGGCATTAGTAGAATCACTGAACATGCATAAAACACCCTTCTCTCCGTAATGCACCATTCTTTCAATATCAAATTGCTCTCCATCTACTGGCATATGATCAAACTTAAAATCTCCCGTGAAAATAATTGTGCCAACAGGTGTTGTAACTGCTAACGAAAAGCTATCGCAAATAGAATGGGTATTTCGAATAAATTCAACAGAAAAATGTTGTCCCACTTTTACAACATCTCTAGGATTAACTGTCTGTATAGTTGTTCTATCAGATACCCCTGCTTCCTCCATTTTTCCTCTAAGCATTGACATTGCCAGTCTTGGGCCATAAATAATGGGAATATTAAAATGCTTTAAATGATGAGAAATACCTCCAATGTGATCTTCATGCCCGTGAGTGACAATCATTCCTTTTATTCTTCTTTGATTTTCTTTTAAAAAAGTTGTATCTGGCATAACAACGTTTACGCCATGCATACCATCAGATGGGAAAGCTAGGCCAGCATCAACAAGCATTAATTCATCACCATATTCAAAAACGCAAGTGTTTTTTCCTATTTCATGTAGTCCTCCAAGAGGTATTACTCTTAGAGATGGCGTATTACTTTTAGATCTAGATGAATCATGAATAGATCTATTTACAGGTGAATTTGTACTTGATTGCATAATTTTGAAATTTATGAAGGCCTGCTTGTAATCAAATAAGGTTTATTTAAATTTAATTATCAAGTTAAATATAATCCCTATTATAGGGAATTCAGGATAAAAGATAGTTGCTTTTTCATGTCATTGGTTAAAGGTGACAAAGGACTTCTAGGATTACCTACATCCCATCCCATTAGCTCCAAAGCAGCCTTAATTGGGATTGGATTAGTAGTCATAAAGAGTGCTTTGAAAAGAGGCTGAAGTTTTTCATGAATAGCAAGAGCATTGGAAACTTTTCCACTTTGAAAAGAATGAATCATTTCTTTTAATTGCAATCCAACTAAATGACTTGCAACACTTACTACTCCTACAGCACCTACAGATAACATTGGAAGCAACAATGAATCGTCGCCACTATATACAGAGAGTTCGGAGCCACAAATAGCTCTTAGTTCTGTTACTTCTTCTATTCTACCGCTTGCAGCTTTAATACTGAGAATATTTGAAAAATCCATAAGTTTCTTCACAGTATCAGGTAATAAATTGCATCCAGTCCTGCCAGGAATGTTGTAGAGCATAAGAGGCAAATCCTTTGCAGATTTAGCAATAGAACTGAAATGTTTATAAAGACCTTCTTGAGGCGGCTTATTGTAATAAGGAACAACGACCAAAGCACCGTCGGCACCAGAATCGTAAGCTTTTTTTGTAGCTTCCACAGCTTCGCTTGTACAATTGCTACCAGTGCCAACTATTACTTTACAGCTTGCATGCAAAGATCCTTTTACCGCAATAAATAAATCATGCTGTTCCGCCCATGAAAGAGTCGGAGATTCTCCAGTAGTACCACACAACACAATTCCATCAGAACCGTTCTCAAAAAGATAATTTGAAAGTTTTATAGCTAGTTCATAATCTACATCTCCATTCTCAGTGAATGGAGTAACCATTGCAGTCAATATTCTTCCAAATAGTGGATTATTACACTCAGTTTTGTCTGTAATCATTTTTTTGGAATTAATAACTCAGCTATTTGAACAGCATTCAGAGCTGCTCCTTTTCTTATTTGATCTCCACATAACCATAATTCTAATCCATGAGGCTGACTTATATCAGTTCTTAGCCTGCCAACAGCAACATTATCCCTTCCCATAACGTCATTTGGCATAGGAAATCTATTATTTTTGTAATCCTCAATAACTTCAATTCCAGGAGATTTTTTTAATTCTTCAAGAGCATCTTTAGGCTCAACTACATCGGCAAATTCAATATTGATCGATTCAGAATGTGCTCTCAGTACTGGGACTCGAACACATGTAGCAGAGAGCTTCAACTCAGCAATATTTAATATTTTCCTTGTCTCATTAACCATTTTCATCTCTTCTTCGCAGTAATTATTTGAAAGCATAGGAGAATTATGTAAAAACAAATTAAAAGCAAGGGAGTATGGCAAAACTTCACTTTTTTGAGGATTTCCTTGAAGATATTGTTCAGTTAAAAGTTTTAGTTCCTCCATCGCTAGTTGGCCTGCACCACTGACAGATTGATATGTTGAGACAATAACTCTTTGAATAGTCGAAAGTTTGTTTAATGGAGCTAAAACTAATGTCAACAAAATGGTAGTGCAGTTTGGATTCGCTATTACCCCATCATGATTAAGTACGTCACTAGCATTAACTTCTGGGACTATAAGAGGAACGTTCTTATCTAATCTGAAAGCACTTGAATTATCTATCAGTAAAGCATTTTGTTCAATAATGGTAGACAACCATTTTTTTGAAATACTTCCGCCAGCTGAAGCCAAAACTAAATCAAGATTCTTGAATTCTTCCTTAGTTGTTTTTTTTGTAACTAATTCTTCATCTTTCCAAATAATTTTTTTTCCTTCTGACCGCTCTGATGAAAGCAAGACCAATTCTGATATTGGGAAATCACGTTGTTCAAGAATTTTTAGCAATTCAGATCCCACAGCACCTGAAGAACCTAAAACAGCAACTTTTAATGGCCTATTAGGCAAATACGGAGATTGTCTCACACTTTAAAATAATTTTTATCAATAGATTTACTATTTTTTTACTTTATCAAAAAATTAACTTTCAAGGAAATCACATAATGTGAAATAATTAAGATTCGGCTCATAGTAATAACTTAGAAAAACATGGCTAAAGATGCACTAATAGTCAAAACAACACCTCTTCCTCAAAGTAGAATTTCATTCGAATTAGAAATACCATCTGAGACATGCAAAACGTGTGTAAATGAAACAATCAGTTCTATCAGTCGTTCAGCTAAAATTCCGGGATTTAGACTTGGTAAGATTCCTAAACAAGTCTTAATTCAAAGAATTGGCATCACACAATTACATGCTTCTGCTCTGGAAAAAATTATTGATAAATCATGGCAAGAAGCGTTAAAAATAAAATCTATAGAGCCACTAAGTGAGCCAGAATTGGTAGATGGATTTGAATCTTTACTTGCAAAGTTTAGTCCTGAAAAATCACTTAAAGTTACTCTTCAAACTGATGTTGCCCCAGAATTAAAACTTAAAAAATCCAAAGGACTAAGTATTGAAATATCAAAGACAAAGTTTGATCCCAAGTCAATAGATGAAGCGCTAGAAAAATCTAGAAATCAGTTTGCAAACATTATTCCAGTTACCAATAGAGCAGCAAAATTAGGAGATATTGCTGTAGTTAGTTTCAAAGGAAAATATAAAGATTCTGGTAAAGAGATTGATGGTGGAACAAGTGAATCAATGGATCTTGAGTTAGAAAAGAACAAAATGATCCCTGGTTTCGTTGAAGGAATCGTAAAGATGAAAATTGGTGATACTAAAACACTTAACCTTAAATTTCCTGATGATTATTCTCATGAGGATTCAAGAGGCAAAGAAGCAATATTTGAAGTAAATCTTAAGGATCTTAAGGAAAAAGAATTACCTGAACTTAATGACGATTTTGCAAAACAGTCTGGCAACAAAGAATCATTAAAAGAATTAAAGAAAGATATTGAAAAGCAACTTAAAGACAATTTTGAAAAAACTCAAAAAGATATCAAAATTGAAGCTTTATTAGATGCCCTAACAAACGAATTGGTTGCTGAAATTCCAAAATCTATGATTGATATAGAAGTGAGGAATAATATTGAACAAACCGCTCAAAGATTTGCTCAACAAGGTCTTGATGTAAAATCTACTTTCACTCCAGAATTAGTTAAGTCATTAGCAGAGTCCACAAGGCCTCAAGCTGAAAAAAATGTTCAAAGAAATTTAGCTTTAAAAGCATTAGCTGAAAAAGAAAACATAAAAGTCGAGAAAGATGAAATTGATTTAAAAATGCAAGATTATGAAGAAGCAATCTCTCAATCTTCAAAACAAATAGATATTAAAAGATTAACAGAAGTAGTAAGTAACGATCTACTCAAAGAAAAATTAATAATTTGGCTTGAAGAAAATTCTGAAGTAAAAGAAAAAACTACAAAAACTTCTAAAGCTACCAAAACCTCCAAAACAACAAAAGCCACAAAAACTGCGACAAAAACTTCAAAAACTTCAAAAACTCAAAATAAAAAAGAAAAAAAATAATTTATGAAATTTCCTACTAATTAAACAAAAACCCCTTAAATTATTTATAAGACGAAAAATTAATTTGTGAACTCAGAAAAAAAACATTTGATCCAAAGCTCAATAAGTTCTTACGAAAGTAATAATAAAACTATTGCTGCTGTTCCTACCGTTATAGAACAATCAGGTAGAGGAGAAAGAGCTTTTGATATATATTCAAGACTATTGAGGGAGAGAATAATTTTTTTAGGTACTGGAATTAATGATCAAGTATCTGACTCACTTGTTGCACAATTATTATTTCTTGAGGCGGAAGATCCCGAAAAAGACATACAAATATATATTAATTCTCCTGGAGGCTCAGTAACTGCAGGAATGGCCATATACGATACTATGCAACAAATATCCCCTGATGTAGTGACAATATGTTTTGGAGTAGCGGCAAGTATGGGGGCATTTCTACTTTCTGGAGGAGCAAAGGGGAAAAGATTAGCTTTACCTAATTCTAGGATTATGATTCATCAACCACTAGGGGGTGCACAAGGTCAAGCAGTAGAGATTGAAATACAAGCTAAAGAAATACTTTTTCTCAAGAAAACATTAAATTCACTTTTAGCTGAACATACTGGTCAACCTTTAGAAAAAATTAATGAAGATACAGAAAGAGATTACTTTTTATCCCCCTCAGAAGCAGTCGAATATGGATTAATTGATAAAGTTATCAAAAAGTGACAAGGGGTCCTGATTTTTTAAGAATATGATGACGAATCGATATTTATGAGCAATCCTAGTGAATAGGGAATATTTAACACCTTTCACTTTAAAAACTTATAATCGATGGCTAAATTCGACGCCCATCTTAAATGTTCATTTTGCGGGAAGTCACAAGACCAAGTAAGAAAGCTTATAGCTGGTCCTGGGGTTTATATCTGTGATGAGTGCATAGACCTTTGTAATGAGATTCTCGATGAAGAACTACTTGATAATCAAGCGAACACAAACAACTCTCCACAAGTAAAAAAGAAATTACCAACTGATAATCCAAAAAAATCTGTTCCTTTAGAATTAACCTCAATTCCTAAGCCATTAGAAATAAAAAGTTTTCTAGATAATCAAGTTGTTGGACAAGAATCTGCAAAAAAAATATTATCAGTAGCTGTATACAATCACTACAAGCGATTAGCTTGGAAAGTTAAAGAAGACAGTAAAAATAGCAATTCAACTGATTCACAAGCAACTAAATTACAAAAATCAAATATTTTACTCATCGGCCCTACTGGAAGTGGGAAAACATTATTGGCGCAAACTTTAGCAGAGTTTTTAGATGTTCCTTTTGCAGTAGCTGATGCAACGACTTTGACAGAAGCTGGATATGTTGGGGAGGATGTTGAAAACATACTTTTAAGACTTCTTCAGAAGTCAGAAATGAATGTAGAACTAGCTCAAAAAGGAATTATTTATATTGATGAAATAGATAAAATTGCAAGAAAAAGCGAGAATCCTTCAATTACTAGAGATGTCTCTGGTGAAGGGGTACAGCAAGCATTATTAAAAATGCTTGAAGGAACAATTGCTAATGTGCCACCGCAAGGAGGAAGAAAACATCCTTATCATGACTGCATCCAAATTGATACGAGTCAAATATTATTTATTTGCGGGGGAGCTTTTATAGGTTTAGAGGATATCGTTCAAAAGCGCATGGGTAAACACTCGATAGGATTTACCACTAATTCAGATCAAAACAAAGTTAATACAAAAAAAATAGTCGACCCAAGGGATTCCCTGAAAAATTTAGAATTAGATGATTTAGTGAAATATGGACTAATTCCAGAATTTATTGGAAGAATTCCGGTTTGTGCTGTACTAGATCGCCTTACTAAAGAGACTTTAGAATCTATCCTCACACAACCAAGAGATGCACTAGTAAAGCAATTCAAAACTTTGCTAAGTATGGATAATGTTGAATTATCTTTTGAGCCTGATTCTGTTGAAGCGATAGCAAATGAAGCATATAAAAGAAAAACAGGTGCAAGAGCATTAAGATCAATAATTGAGGAACTAATGCTTGACATAATGTACACATTACCTTCTGAAGAAAATGTAAAAGAATTTATAATTACGAAAAAAATGGTAGATAATTTATTCTCATCTAAAATTGTTAAACTACCTTCAGGATCAACAAGAATCATTAAAGAGTCTGCATAAATTATAGAGTTTAATTGTTTTAATTTAATCTCAAATTTTTCTAAATTAATGAAAAATAAATGCCAAATATACATCAGCCTTTTCATCAAAAATATAGACCAAACACCTTAGATGAACTGGTTGGGCAACAATTTATATCCATTACCCTCAAACAAGCACTAATTACAACCAAAATTGCTCCTGCATATCTTTTTAGTGGTCCAAGAGGAACAGGAAAAACATCGAGTGCAAGAATATTTGCAAAATCTTTAAACTGCCAGGCATTCGACCAACCCACGATAAATCCTTGTTGTAAATGTAACTTATGTAAACAAATTACAGATGGGAACGCTCTAGATATTATTGAGATTGATGCAGCATCAAACACAGGAGTTGAAAATATAAGAGAAATTATAGAAAGAGCAAGATTTGCTCCTACTCAAGCGAGATGGAAAGTATACGTTATTGATGAATGCCATATGCTTTCAACAGCAGCTTCTAATGCTTTACTAAAAACTATTGAAGAACCGCCTTCAAGAGTTGTATTTATCCTTGCAACGACAAATCCTGAAAGAGTATTAAATACAATACAAAGTAGATGCCAAAAGTTTGATTTTAGAAGGATAAGTCCCAGTGACATCTTTCAACATTTATCAGAAATCGCAGAAAAAGAATCCATTCAGTATGAAGTTCAGGCTTTAAAAATGATTGCAAAAAGATCTAATGGAGGTATGAGAGATGCACAAAGCCTCCTAGAACAACTGAATCTTTTACCAGAGGGCGTAACAATTAAAAATATCCAAAACCTACTTGGAGAAGTATCAGAAATTGAATTAACAGATCTGATTAAATCATTAGTTGAAAATAATCCAGAGTCATTAATTATCACCTGCAACAAACTATATGATGCTGGAAACGAACCTTATCAAATTATTATTGGATTATTGAATATTACACGAGATCTACTACTGCACACTACAAAAAATAAATATTCAGATCTTTATTATACGTCTGATGAATTTCAAGATGAATTGGATAAAATCTCAAAAACTATACAAAAATCAACAATAATTAATTGGCACAATAATCTGAGAAATATTGAATATCAAATCAAAACAAGTAATAATCCAAGGCTTTGGTTTGAAATACATTTAACTGGTCTTCTAGATAAACAAGAGATAAATAATTTTGAAAATAATGAAGAAAGTAAAAAGTATGCGACTGAGAATAAGTATAAAAGCATAAAAAACATTGCAATAGCTAAAAAAGAAAATGTTTCTAATGAAATTCAAAAACCCAGTATCAAAAAGGAGATGACTTGTGAGGAATTGACCATAACAAAAGACGAAAAATTAGAAAAATTTGACGTTTTTAGGAATGAAAGTATGGACAATATTTCTGATAATACTCAAGATGATCATGGATCAAATGCCTTAAAAGATAAATGGGAATTAATTCTCTCTAAATTAGAGTTACCATCAACAAGAATGTTACTTTCACAACAAGCCGAACTTGAAAGTTTTGAGTCGGAGAAAATCACAATCGCATTATCTCCAAACTGGGAAAATATGATAAAAAGTAGAAAAGTTATAATTGAAAATACTGTAAAAAAGATATTTGGAGATCAAATTAAACTTAATTTTTCAACCAAACAATTAACTAAAAGTAATCCAACAAGCACTCTAGAAACAACCCAAAATGAAGTAAAGAATTTAAAACGAATAAAAAAAATAGAACCAAAAAATAATTCATCAACAAAAATATCTAATGAGGAAACTTATGATGATAGTTCAAAAAACTTAGCAAATTTTTTTAATGGAGAAATTATAGATCTTGATGAATAAATTAGACCCCAGTATGAAGAGTTTTTCGCCAAAGTATCTTTTTGGGGAAAATAGACATCTTTATTGTTACCCAAGGGATAACTAGAAACCAATGTGATAAATAAAAAACTGATACAAATACCATCAAAAAATTACTTTTTTGCAATACAGGTACTTCGCTTTTGCAAGAAGAACCGTACCAAAAAGCAATTCCGGATAAAATAAAAGCTGTAAATGAAATAGGCCAGTAAATTGGTGAATCTAATAACGCAATACTAAGAATTAAATCAAAAATAGAAATAATTGGCAGTGCATATTGCAAGATGAAGAAGTAAGTTAAATCAAATTTTTGCAAATAATTAATTTTATTAGTAACTAATTGATCCCCATAATCAAAGAATCTTTGCAACCCCCCCTCTGCCCATCTTTGCCTTTGCGCTAATAAAGCATTTAAATTCTCAACCGCTTCCTCCATGACAGGAGGATCCCATAAGATTCCAATTTTAGATTTTGATAATAATAACCTTAAACTTAAATCGAGATCATCTGTAACTGTGTCTTCATTAAAAGATCCACAAGCTAATAATGTATCTTTCTTAATTAATTGACCATTTCCCCTTAATTCAGACACTCCAGCAACTGATAATCTTCCATATTGAAAGATTGCGTCCATAGCCATCTCCATTGACTGACATGAAGTTAGAAAATTCTTACTTACATTTGTTACTGATTTTCTTAGTTGAACTGCAGACCAATCACCCTCTTCTACAAAAGAAAATAACCTTATCAAAGAATCTTGTTTTAATTGAGCATCAGCATCCAAAACTAATAGCCAATCACCATGAGTAAACTTCAAGGCATAATTTAGAGCTCCTGATTTTCCTCCTCCTGCGTTTGGAGAACGACTGACTACTTTTAGTTTTTCATATTGTCTAGATAATCGATCTAAAATCAAAGGCGTCTTATCAGAACTGCCATCATCGATTATGTAAATATTTAATTTATTTGTTGGATAATCTAAATTAAATAATCTTTTAACTAATCGAGCTATAACATTCTCTTCATCTCTGGCTGCAACTAAAATATCGAGTGCTGGCAACTCTTTGTTGCTAATTTTACTGCTTAAAGTATTTGAAACTTTGTTCCTTTTGAAATTTCTAGAAATAACTATCAAACCATAAAAAACAATCACAAAAGAAAGAATCAATATGAGATAAAAGAAACTTTCTAGATCGTAAAAATGAGGAAAAAGAGCTACTAAAAAACAAGCGCCAAGAAATATAAACGACTTCAATCTTCGATTTTTATAAAAACCCTTACTCATAAAAGTAAATTGTTAATAATTTAATTTTCATTGAGACAATATCTCAATTTTCTTTAGTTTTGTACCTCGATAGTAATGATTCAATATTTGTTCATAAGAAAATCCTAATTTAGCCATTTCAATTGCTCCTGACTGAGATAAACCTACACCATGACCGAAGCCTCCCCCTCTCAAAAGCCATAAATCATCACTTAATTTATTAATAGTAAATAAATTACTAGGTATAAAACTTAATACACGTCTAATATCATCTTTGACTAAAACAATAGATTTATTAACTTTGTTGGTCTGTATTTCCATTTTTGTTACTCTGCCACTAGACCCGCGTTCGATAGAATTTATATCCAAAACATTTTCATTAATGTTTATAAGTTTGTTTTTAATTAACTTTTCTTTAATTTCCAAACTAGAAATTTTCTTATTCCATCGGAAAAGGGAATGATCACTCCCATAAAACTGTTCTTTATCAAAATTTAATAAATCATTTAAATCAGATCTGCTTGTTATTGGAAGTTTAAAAATTTTATTTAATGATTTAGAACCATCTAAGATTGAATTAAAATAAGAATAATCTTGAATTTGCCAAGATTCGCCTGCAGTAGCTGACAAACCACCATTAGAACCATGGTAAAAAGCATTGATTGGTTGATTTTTATACATGAGAATTAAATTTGAAGTTGCTTCTATAGCTATTTGTACTTTTTTATTTTTAATTTTAGAAGGCTTATAAACTTGGCATTGAGTGCTTATGCATAAATGATATTTATCCATTTTAAATCTGTCAGAATTAAAAATTCCCCAAGTTCTTGCAATCACTGCTTGTGCCTTGAGTGCTTCTAAAGGAGAATTCGGTCCAATTTCGTATGGCAAAACACCTACCAAATAATCATCAAAATCAATTTTTTGAACTAATGTCCAAGTTCCATATGAATCTTTTATTAAATAAAAATTTTTACCAAAAGTGACACCATTTATTTTTATTTCCTCTTCAGAATAAATGTGTATAGGCCCTTCTAGTTTCATAAGACCATAGTCACTTTTAATGGCAGGAGTAATTTGAATATTGTTTATTTTTCTGAAAATCTTATTTTTTAATTCAAATTCTGGCAGATCCTCTTCAAATGGAATCCATACTTCCCAATTTTCAGGGTAAGCAACGGTTGTCTCGAATCCTTTATCTTTAAGATTCTCTGCTTGTTTTTTTGCTGATTCATAACTAGCAAAAGGACCAAAAACAATTCTTTCAATAATTTTTGGATTTTTGATGGGTATATCCACCCAAGTAATATTTATATGTTTCGATTTATATTTAATACCGTTGGAGGATATTAGGTTTAAAAACCCTTTATCAGTTATAAAACTAATATTCTTTTTCCTAGAAAAACTATCTTTTTCCCCGCCAAGATATTGCCTTAAACCAATTAAAAATTTTCCTTTTTTAATTTCTTTATTGAGTTCAACCTTAACCAATTCTTCTGCCATTACATAAGAACTAGATTTAGTGTTTATTAATAAAAGAGAAATACATCCTAAAAATAAGTTTAAAAAGGCAAATTTAAGTTTCATAAGTTAGAACTTTCCTTTTCAATTAAAAACTTTAATTTGCACCAATGCGTATAAAGGTTTAGATTATCCTAATTAAACACATTTGACTTAAATGTCTAAACTAAAAACTCGTAAATCAGCTGCCAAAAGATTTAAAGCTACTGCGACGGGTAAATTCATGAGGAGAAGAGCTTTCCATAATCATTTACTTGATCATAAAAGCTCCAAATTAAAAAGACATCTATCAACAAAAGCCGTAGTTGATGAAAGAGATGCTGATAATGTAAAATTAATGATTCCATACGCATAAATCTTTAATCAATTTTTATTAGATATTCATGGCACGCGTAAAAAGAGGCAACATAGCCAGAAAAAGAAGAAACAAAATCCTAAATCTTGCAAAAGGTTTTAGAGGAGGCAACAAAAATCTTTTCAGAACCGCAAACCAAAGAGTGATGAAAGCTCTTTGTAATGCTTATAGGGATAGAAGAAGAAGAAAAAGAGATTTTAGAAGACTTTGGATTTCTAGAATTAACGCATCTGCGAGGATAAACGGAACAAACTACAGCAAGTTGATAAATGGCATGAAAAATGCAGAAATTATCATCAATCGAAAAATGCTTGCTCAATTAGCCTTAAATGACCCTAAGTGTTTTGAAAAAATTGTTTCTTCCGTTAGTAAGTAGAAAAAAGAATATAATCTAGAAAAGTTAATATAAATAATGGAAATATCTTCCTTTCAATCTTATTTAATAATTCTCTTTGTTGTATTAATAATAATTTCTATTTTTGTATTTAGACAATTTCTAAAAACAAGAAGTGAAGAATTAAATTTAGTAAAATTCGAGCAGAAAGGTTTAGATTCTCTTACTCAAGCTACAGAATTATATGAATTTGGGTCTATTCAGATAAAAAAAAGATTATATTCTGAAGCAACTAAAACTTTTTTAAAAGCAATTGAAAATTATGAAAATGAACCTGATGAAGCCAAAGCGATAATAAATAATGCTTTAGGCTTCTCTTATGCCGCTCAAAATGAATTTAAGAAAGCAATTAAATACTATAACTCTGCAATAAAAGCACTCCCAGAATATCCTATAGCCCTAAATAACCTCGCATCAGCACAACAGCGTTTACTTGAGTACGACTTGGCATATGCAACTTATCAAAAGGTTTTGGTTTTAGATCCAAAAAACAAAACGGCAATTAAAAAAAGTAAGGAGCTAGAAAAAAGAAATAATTATAAACCTTATAAAGGTATTAAAGATAAGGGATTCTAAACATGGAAAATTATTCTTCTTTACTAATTGGTGGAAAACAATTTTCCAGTAGATTAATGGTGGGAACTGGCAAATACAAATCTTCTCAAGATATGGTAGAAAGTTTGTCAAATTCTGAAACGGAAATTATAACCGTCGCTGTTAGAAGAATTAAAAATGATCAGAGCGGAGAAAATTTACTCGAAAAGATCAACTGGAAAAAATACTGGATGCTTCCTAATACAGCTGGTTGTGTGAATTCCGATGAGGCAGTGAGAATAGCAATTTTGGGTAGAGAACTTGCAAAATTGTCTGGTCAAGAAGAAAATAATTTTGTGAAATTAGAAGTTATTCCTGACAAAAAGTATTTGCTACCAGATCCAATAGAAACAATTAAAGCGGCCGAAATTTTAATAAAAAAGGGTTTTGCTGTACTTCCCTATATCAATGCAGATCCTATTCTTGCAAAAAGACTAGAAGAAATAGGTTGTGCAACTGTAATGCCATTGGGCTCGCCTATAGGCTCTGGGCAAGGTTTATTAAATCTATCAAATATAAGAATTATTATTGAGAATGCAAAAGTGCCAGTAATAATTGACGCAGGAATTGGGGTGCCTAGTGAAGCTTCTCAAGCCATGGAAATTGGAGCTGATGGAGTTTTAATAAATAGTGCAATAGCACAAGCTGAAAATCCTCCTCTAATGGCTCAAGCGATAAATTATGGTGTCAAAGCTGGCAGGCAAGCTTTTCTTGCAGGAAGGATTAAAAAACAAGCCTTTGCAGTAGCAAGTTCACCGGAAAAAAATATATCTATCTAATTCTTTTCATTGAGCAAAGTTTAAAAAGATAGTAAAAATTTATTATTTGATTTTATTTATCGTAATTAAGAAAGAAGATTTGAAACTATTTACAATGTTTTTTCGCAAATTGGAAGCACGCTGTAGTAATTTAATAAATATATTATGAATCTATTAATTCTGGAGTTCTGAGTGAAAGTTATTGTTCTTGGTGGAGATGGTTTTTGCGGCTGGCCTTGTGCGGTGAATTTAGCAGAGCAAAATCATGATGTAATTATTGTCGACAACTTAAGTCGTAGAAAAATTGATATTGATCTAGAGGTAGAATCTTTAACTCCAATTGCTTCGATAACAGAACGGCTTTCTGCATGGAAAGAGATTGGAGGTAAGCCTATGAGATTTCTTAACATGGATATCTCTAAGCAATATCAAAAATTACTCAATTTGCTCATTGATGAAAAACCAGATTCCGTGATCCATTTTGCAGAACAAAGAGCAGCACCTTACTCAATGAAATCCAGTTTTACCAAAAGATATACAGTAGATAATAACGTTAATGGCACTCACAATCTTCTTGCTGCAATAGTAGAGAGTAATTTAGATATTCATGTTGTTCATTTAGGAACAATGGGAGTCTACGGATATGGATCACATAGAGGCGCAACAATTCCAGAAGGTTATCTAAAAGTTGAAGTTCCACAACCAGATGGAAGTCGCTTTGAAGAAGAAATATTACACCCCGCAAGTCCTGGTAGTGTCTACCATATGACTAAAACTTTAGATCAATTATTATTTCTTTACTACAACAAAAATGATCTTGTAAGGATCACTGATCTACATCAAGGCATTGTTTGGGGAACAAATACAGAAGCAACCTTAAAAGATCCTAGATTGACAAACCGATTTGACTATGATGGAGATTATGGAACTGTTTTAAATAGATTTCTAATGCAAGCTGCAATTGGATATCCATTAAGTGTTCATGGAACAGGAGGGCAAACAAGAGCATTTATACATATAAAAGACTCTGTAAAATGCGTACAACTTGCTCTTGAAAATCCTCCAAAATCTGGAGAAAGAGTCAAAATCTTTAATCAAATGACTGAGAGTCATCAAGTTGGAGAACTAGCAAAAAAAGTTGCTTCCCTTACAGGGGCTGATATCAATTATTTACCAAATCCAAGGAATGAAGCGGTAGAAAATGATCTAATTGTTGATAATAAATGCTTTATAGAATTAGGTTTAGACCCAACAACTCTTGATAATGGCTTATTAGAAGAAGTTGTTGAAGTTGCTAAAAAATACTCCAATAGATGTGATCTTAAGCGCATACCTTGTATTTCATCCTGGACTAAAAAACAAGCTGAGGCTATAAAGACAAATTAAAATTTCTAAAATAGGTACCTAAGAAAGTGAAAATTGCATTGTTTACTGAAACTTTTTTACCTAAAGTTGACGGCATAGTCACAAGACTTACTAAAACGATTGAATTTTTAATAAAAAATGGTGATGAAGTTATAATTTTTTGTCCAGAGGGGTGTCCAGAATCATATATGGGAGCAACTGTAGTAGGAGTTGCTGCAATGCCATTACCCTTATACCCAGAATTGAAACTTGGTTTACCAGGCCCTGCTGTTTCAGACAAGTTAGAAAAATTCAACCCAGATTTAATACATGTTGTTAATCCAGCTGTGCTTGGCTTAGGTGGCATATGGTTGGCTAAAACCAACAAAATTCCTTTAATTGCTAGCTACCATACTCACCTGCCAAAATATCTGGAACATTACGGTATGGGTATGTTAGAGCCACTTTTATGGGAATTACTTAAAGCAGCTCATAATCAAGCCTTGTTAAATTTATGTACCTCCACTGCTATGGTTAATGAATTAAAAGATAAAGGCATTCAAAGAACTGCTCTATGGCAACGAGGCGTGGATACTTACAGTTTCCGACCAGATTTGCGGAGTGAGAAAATGAGAGAAAAATTATTTGGTAAATATCAAGACGCTAATTACCTATTGATTTATGTAGGAAGATTATCTGCGGAAAAACAAATTGAGAGAATTAAACCAGTCTTAGAAAGCATCCCTAATGCGTGCCTAGCGCTTGTAGGTGACGGACCATATAGAACCCAGCTTGAAAAAATATTCGAAAATACCAAGACTAATTTCATAGGATATTTATCTGGAGATGAACTTGCTAGCGCATATGCATCTGGAGATATATTTTTGTTTCCATCAAGTACAGAAACTCTTGGATTGGTTTTACTAGAAGCAATGGCGGCGGGATGTCCAGTTATCGGGGCCAACAAGGGAGGAATTCCAGACATAATTAGCGATGGCATTAATGGTTGTTTATACGATCCTGATGAAGAAGATAATGGGGAACAAAGTTTGATTGAAGCAACAAAAAAAATTCTGGAGAATGCTGATAAAAGAGAAGTTATGAGGAAAGAAGCACGAAACGAAGCAGAAAAATGGGATTGGAATCAAGCAACATTACAACTGCAAAATTATTATTCAGATACTCTCAAAGAGATAAATTAAATTTAATTCAAATTACGCTACGTTTGGAGGAGTAGGATTGCTATAAGAACTTAGAGGCAATATTAATGTAGCTATATTTTGATTCTTTTCAGGTCTTTTTTTCTTTGAAAATTTTTTACCGAAAGGTACTCTTATAACGTTAGTTCCCTCTATAGCACAAATATTTGAGTTATCTCCTGAAAAATTATTGACAAAATTTGGTAAGTCGACATTTTTAACTGGCAGATGTTTAACATTACCAGATTTAAGATCTTTGGTCATAGCTTCAAATACCCCAAAAAATTTGATGCTCGATTATTTTAATAAAAAAATTTAAAAAAATTCTATAAGAAAATATTAAATTTTTATCCACATTGATAATAACTAAGTAATTAAATGAACGCTAGTCCTTTAAGCACATTTTTTTTCTTCGAAAGTCTCAGCTTGATTTACATTGCAAGAACAAATTAAATTGCGATCACCATATGCATTATTGATCCGAGAAACTGAAGACCAAAACTTAATAGTCGTTGGAGTTTTATAAGGAAAAGAAGCTTTTTCTTTTGAATAAGGATAATGCCAATTATCAGCAATTAACTCTTTCAGCGTATGGGGAGCGTTACTTATTACATTATTATTCTTTAATGCAACATTTTTTTCTATTTCGCTGATTTCTTCTCCAATCAATAGCATAGCCTCGCAAAATCTATCCAATTCAACCAAACTTTCACTTTCAGTAGGCTCTATCATTATCGTCTCTGGAACAGGCCAACTTATAGTTGGGGCATGAAAACTATAATCTATTAATCGTTTAGCTAAATCATTTACACTCAAACCAGTTTTGGATTTTAAATCCCTAAAATCTAAAATACATTCATGTGCGACGAAATTATTTTTTCCTTTATAAAGAATCTTGAATTTATGCTTTAAAGAATGCGCAATATAATTTGCAGATAAAATTGCATGTGCAGTTGCTCTCCTTAAACCACTAAAACCGGCCATTTTTATGTACATCCAACTTATTGGAAGAATACTTGCACTACCATGCTTGGCAGAAGATACGTAATTGGAACTAATAGATAAATTATCCATTAAAGAATGAGTAGGAAGAAATGGGCTTAAAGTTTCTGAAGCAGCAACTGGACCTACTCCTGGACCACCACCTCCATGTGGAATACAGAATGTTTTATGTAAATTCAAATGACAAACATCAACACCATAATTCCCCGGTTTACATAATCCAACCTGAGCGTTCAAATTTGCCCCATCTAAATAGACAAATCCTCCCACAGAGTGAATTAAATCACATATCTTTCTGATTTGTAATTCAAAAACTCCATGAGTAGAGGGATAAGTCAACATTAGAGCCCCTATTTGATTATCAAATTTCTTGACCTTGATTGACAAATCTTGAAAATCAATATTTCCTTCGTCATCACATTCAACAGTTAAAACTTCAAAACCTGCCATAACTGCACTAGCAGGATTTGTTCCATGAGCACTTTTTGGAATTAAACATTTTTTTCTTAACAGTTCACCTTTTGATTCAAAATAAGAATTTATTGCTAATAGACCTGCAAACTCTCCCTGAGAGCCTGCATTTGGTTGAAAAGAAACTGATTTTAAACCAACAATCTCACTTATCCATTTTTCTAGGTCAGATATAATTTTTGAATAGCCTTTAGTTTGATCTGGTGGAGAAAAAGGATGAATGGAAGATAAATTAGCCCAAGAGACTGGATTTAACTCTGCTGCAGAATTTAACTTCATGGTACAGCTTCCCAGTGGCATCATCCCATCTACCAAAGAAAAATCTTTTTCTGCAAGTCGGAATATATATCTCATTAATTCAGTTTCACTTTGGTAATTTGTGAATATATCTTGCTCCATCCATGCACTGGATCTCAAAGCTAGGCTTTCAAGATGAAATTCTTTATCAAATTTTATATGCTCTAAATCTTCTTCTTTTTCTATAGTATTTGCTATGAAAGTCAAAATATCTTTTATTTCTTTTTCATTACTAAGCTCATCTAAAGAGATCCCAAAGCCAGTTGAATTTTCAATAGTTGATCCCAACGGCAAAATTCTTAGGTTATAGCCATTTTTTAAAGCTTCATTATGGATCCTCTGGGAGTGCATAGAATAAACATCAACACTATCAAATCTAATCCCATCAGGGATATCAAAACCTAAAGCAGCTAAACTTGATTCTAGATTTATTCTCAACTCAACTAATCTCTTAGCAATTTGCGTTAATCCAGAGGGTCCATGATAAATAGCATAAAAAGAAGAAATTATGGCTAACAAAGATTGAGCAGTACAAATATTACTAGTGGCTTTTTCCCTTCTAATATGTTGCTCTCTTGTTTGCAATGCTAGTCTTAGTGACTTTTCTCCATTTTTAGATAGAGTTTGCCCAACTATTCTTCCGGGTATTAGCCTTTTATATTTTTCGCTACAAGCAAAATATGCCGCATGGGGGCCACCAAAACCCATCGGAACACCAAATCTTTGCATACTTCCGACTGCTACATCAACACCAAATTCAGAAATTGGTTTAATCAAAACTTGTGCCAGTGGATCAATACATGCAGTAACAATAATTTCTGATCTATGTGCTTGGGATATTAAGAATGTAGGATCATATAATTGTCCATTTTTACCGGGTAATTGCAACAACATTCCAAAAACATCTTCATGATTAGGAAGGTTGCTTTGAGTAAAGCGTTTTAAGGATATTCCCAAAGGTTTTGCTCTGGTTTGTAGAACATTAAAAGTATGATCAAAAACATTTGACTCCACTAAGTACACTTTTGAAGATTTATTTTTTCTTGCGGAAAAACTCATGGCCATTGCTTCTGCTGCAGCAGTACCCTCATCCAACAAAGATGCATTGGCCACAGGGAATCCTGTTAGTTCACAAACAATAGTCTGAAAATTAAATAGAGCTTCTAATCTTCCTTGTGCAATTTCTGCTTGATATGGAGTATAAGACGTGTACCACCTTGGATTTTCAAGAACATGTCTTTGGATTACTTTAGGCATATGATTGTCATAATAACCAAGGCCTATAAGTGATCTCATTTTAGTATTTTTATTCGCAATCTCTTCTAATTCGTTTAAAGCCTCAATTTCCGAACAACCTTGGGGCAATATTTCTGAAGATTTATCTTTAAGCTGAATATCTTCAGGAATAACTAGATTTATAAATTGATCAATATTATTTAAACCAAGCTTGTTCAGCATAATTCTTTCATCATTATCTCCTAGCCCAAGATGCCTATCTATAAACGAATCAGACCCAAATTTGGATGTCATATTGAATTATTTTTCTTTAAAATAGCTCTTTTTAAAAAGTTTGGCTTATTTTGGTACAACCTTTGATTGATATTCCTCAGAAGTCATCAAATCAGCAATTGATGCTTTTGATTCTGGTTTCAAAATGACTAACCAACCGTCTCCAATCGGATCATTCTGTAAAAGCTCAGGGTTCTCAATAACACTTTCATTTACAGATACTATTTCCCCTGAAAAAGGCAGATAGACTTCCTCTACGGCCTTAACTGATTCTATTGTTCCAAAAGTCTCGCCTTTCTCTAAAGTCACCCCTTCATCAGCTAATTCAACAAAAACAATATCTCCTAATTGATCTATAGCGAATTCACTAACTCCAATTTTTAATAATCCATTTTCTTCCAAGACATATTCATGAGTGTCAGCATAGTTGAGGTTGTCTGGAAACTTGTAAGACATAACTAAGTAGATAAAGGAAGTAGAGAATCCTTTGAAATTAATTTTTCCTCTAATAATTCAGATAATAATCGAATTAATGCAATTTTGATGTGAGCTATGTGAGAACCACCTTGAACAAAAATATTGTAAGGATCTCTTAGAGGGGCATCAGCAGAAAATTCACTTGTACTACCTTCAATAAAGGTGCCTCCTGCCATTAATAATTTTGAATCATATCCATCCATTGATGATGGGACAACATTCAGAAAAGAATCTACTGGTGAAGAATTTTGAAAAGATTGACAAACTTTTTGTACCAAATCAGGATTATTCAATCTTACTGACTGAATAAGATCAGATCTATAAGTAGCTGGCTCTGGTAAAACCTTGAATCCCAAATTTTTAAAGACTGCTGCAACCATATCAGCACCTTTTAGTGATTCGTGAACAATTTGTGGTGCTAAAAACAAACCCTGCAAAATTAATCTTCCTAGTCCAAAATTTATTCCTCCAGAAGAACCAATGCCTGGTGAGGTTAATCTAGAGCATGCCATCTCAACCAACTCTGCATCTCCTGCAACGTAGCCACCAGTTGGAACGATTGTTCCTCCCAAATTTTTAATCAGAGATCCAGCAATTATATTTGCCCCTTTAGAAATTGGTTCACTATCTTCAACAAGCTCCCCATAACAGTTATCAACAAAACATATACAATTTGGATCAAGAGAATGAATAAAACTACAAATTTTCTCTATCTGATGATTCGTAAGAGACTTTCTCCAACTATATCCACAACTTTTTTGTATAAATACTAATTTGCATGAATTTTCTTCAAAAGAATGAACAATTTTTTCTTCAAAAGTATCAAAATTATCGCAAATATTTATTTGCTTATATTCAATATCAAAATCTTTAAGTGAGCCTTTTCCTCCTCCCCTTATTCCTATGACTTCTTCTAAAGTGTCATATGGTTGTCCAGTAAGAGATAACATTACATCTCCAGGTCGAAGAATTCCAAATAAGACAGAACTTATTGCATGCGTTCCACTTACAAATTGCATCCTCACAGCAGCCTTTTCAGCAAGAAACAATCTTGCAAAAACCGCATCAATTTTTTCTCTAGATATATCATTATGACCACTACCAGAAGATTGATTGAAATGACTAGTAGAAACTTTTTCTTCCTTATAAATTGTCAAAATATTTTCTAATTTCTGGAAAACCTGATTAGACCTTGCTTGGAAAACATTACTTAAACTCTCTTCGACAGAAAAAACAGCGTTTTCAGCCAATTTTAAGTTATTGTCTAAAGTCATTTATTATGAAAATTCATCTTATTTTTGAGAAGCTAAATTTCTTAATTCTGCGAGGAAAGCATTAGGTCCTCTACCCTGAAAATAAGAAAGTTTTTTTGAAGCCTCATATAAATCAAGAAGTTCTCCATCTAATTCTTCTGCCGTATAATCTCTAATTCCTGCAATTACCTCAGCAAAACGTTCTCTACGGGCAGATTTATTAACAGCATAGGCTTCCATTACCTGCATTTTACATGATCTCCAAGCCTTATTCTGACAAAAATGCACTGAAAGAGCATCACTTAAAGCAGAAGCTTCTTCATCTTCAATGTACCAGTCAAAAGATGAAGGTAGAGGTTTTAATCCTGAAAATATCTCGAATAACTCCCCGGCCGACAATGGATTACCAGAATCATTTTGTAGGGGTAATGCAGACTCTTCCAAAGATTTCCATAACTCTGGGTAATCACTTTCAAAACGATCCCTGATATTTTCAATACCTTGATCAAGAATCGTATTAACTTGAGCTAGAGCAAGAAAAACTTCAGGACCTGGCGAAGATAACTTCCCATTCCTGAGATTAGAAATTTGCGAATTATGAACTTTACCTAAATCAAGAACTTCTGAAAGTAATGGTAATACTCTGTGAGACCAACCATTTCTTTCATGCCAGAGGTGTATCAAATGAGCCATAGCCCTTCGACCTCTAGATAATTTATCGCGATATCCGAGACTCACAGATAATTAAACTTATCAATAGTATAGTATGATAATATTACATATCGGTAATTTTGAAAATAGTATTTCAATATCATGAATTCAGTAATTTTCCAAGAAACAGCAAAATTAAAAAAACCTGTTCCAGCTGAAAAAGTTATAGAACTCTCAGAGAAATTACTAGAACCTTCCAGTCATTCAAAAAGATATCCTCCAAGACTACATAAAACGTGGGGAACAATAGTTTTTATGATTGCAATTCATATTCTTTCTCTTGTCGCTATACAACCAAAATTCTGGAGTCTCCCTGCAGTCACTTCATTATTATTTTTTTACTGGGTAACTGCTTGTTTAGGAGTTACCCTTGGATATCACAGATTGTTATCACACAGATCGTTCATTGTACCAAGATGGTTAGAAAGATTTTTTGCTACCTGTGGAGCCATAAGTTGCCAGCATGGACCAATAGATTG
This sequence comes from Prochlorococcus marinus CUG1417, assembly GCF_017695975.1. Classification (NCBI taxonomy): domain Bacteria; kingdom Bacillati; phylum Cyanobacteriota; class Cyanophyceae; order Synechococcales; family Prochlorococcaceae; genus Prochlorococcus; species Prochlorococcus marinus. Next base: position 558,450 of record NZ_JAAORN010000002.1, read on the forward strand.
GGTAGGTTTACATAGACATCACCACTCTTTTTCAGACACTGAAGTAGATCATCACAATAGTAAAAAAGGGTTTTGGTGGAGTCATATGGGTTGGATGTTTAAAGACGTAGAAGCACTAAAAGCTGTTCCAAAACTAAGTGCTGATTTAATCAAGGATCCATATTATAGATTTTTAAATAAATATTTTTTATTCTTACAAATTCCTATTGGGCTTTCATTATACGCAATAGGTCAAAAATTAGGAGTTGGAGGATGGGCTCTAGTCCTTTGGGGAATTCCATTAAGGCTTGTGGTTGTTTATCACGTAACATGGCTAGTCAACTCCGCGACACATTGTTGGGGTAAAGCACCTTTTGAAAGCGGTGATTCATCTAAAAACAATGCATGGGTTGCTGCATTAACATTTGGAGAAGGTTGGCATAATAACCATCATGCATTTCCCAATTCGGCAAAACAAGGATTATTTAAAGGACAGATAGACATAACATGGGAACATATTAAGATTCTTGCGAAATTTGGTTTTGCAAAAAAAGTAAAGTTACCCTCCAGGTCGTATTATTAACTATATTGTTCAATATTTTCATGGCTAAAAGAGTACAAGTCGCATTAACTGAATCAATCGCATCACTAGGTAAAGAAGGAGATCTAGTTGATGTAGCACCAGGATACGCAAGAAATTTTCTATTACCTTATGGCAAGGCAATGAATGTAACACCAGCAGTACTTAAACAAATTGAAAGGAAAAAAGAAAAAGAAAAAATCGCTGCTGATAAATTAAAGCAAGAAGCTTTAGATTTCCAAACTGCATTATCTACAATAGGAAGGTTCACTATCAAAAAACAGGTTGGAGAAGATGGAGTCCTTTTTGGAACGGTTACCAATGGGGATGTTGCCGAAGCGATAGAAGCGGCAACTAAAAAAGAAATTGATAGGAGAAACATCACAGTTCCTGATATTCATAATTTAGGTTCCTTTACTGCAAAAATAAAATTACATCCAGAAGTAAATGCAGAAGTAAATATTGAAGTAACAAGTTAATTAATTTGTTGCAATATTTTGAAAAGTAGCCAGAGTATATATCTAAGCAATTAAAGATATGGTTTCAGTACCTTTTCCAAATAATGGGCAAAATAAAAATTTTAAAAAGGATTTTAATAGTGAAAACTCTGGATTAGTACCTCCTCAAAACGTTCAAGCAGAGGAAGCTGTTCTTGGGGGCATACTTCTTGATCCAGATGCGATCGGAAGAATTGCAGACTTAATTAAACCTGAAGCTTTTTATATAAATGCCCATCAAGAGATTTATAGAACAGCATTAATGTTGCATACCCAGGGTAAACCAACTGATTTAACGTCAATGAGTGCTTGGTTAGCAGATAATGGATCACTAGAAAAAATTGGAGGAAACAGCAAACTGGTAGAACTAGTTGAAAATGTTTCCTCTACAGCCTCCATAGAACAAGTTGCTAATTTAATTAACGATAAATTCATGAGAAGGCAACTTATCAGATCTGGGAATGAAGTGGTTCAACTAGGTTTTGATCAAACTCAAGATACTAATGAAGTTCTAGATAAAGCAGAGCAAAAAATATTTGAAATCAGCCAAGAAAAACCTTCAAAAGGCCTGACTCAAGCAGCTGAAATCCTTACAAGTACTTTCAATGAAATAGAGTCAAGATCATTAGGTACTTCAGTAGCTGGTATACCAGTAAATTTCTATGACCTTGATGCGATGACTCAAGGTTTTCAAAGAAGTGATTTAATAATTGTTGCTGGAAGACCTTCAATGGGTAAAACTTCAATAGTTCTTAATCTGGCAAAAAATGTTGCACAATCGCAAGATTTACCTGTGTGTGTTTTTAGCCTTGAAATGAGTAAAGAACAATTGACATATAGATTGCTCTCTATGGAAGTTGGAATCGAGAGTGGCAGGCTAAGAACAGGCAGATTACAGCAAGATGAATGGCCATTGCTCGGAGAAGGTATCAATTCATTAGGTCAATTACCAATTTTTATAGATGACAAGCCTAACTTAAGTGTTTTAGAGATGAGATCTCTCTGCAGAAGATTAATAGCTGAACAAAAAAAAGAACTTGGATTAATTGTGATTGATTACCTCCAGTTAATGGAAGGATCAACCCCTGATAACAGAGTGCAAGAACTTTCACGAATAACAAGAGGTCTTAAAAGCATGGCCAGAGAATTAAAAGTACCAGTAGTAGCTTTATCTCAGCTTAGTAGAGGAGTAGAATCTAGAACAAATAAAAGGCCAATGTTAAGCGATTTAAGAGAATCGGGATCTATTGAACAAGACGCAGATTTAGTATTAATGATTTATAGAGACGAATACTATAATCCAGAGACTGAAGATAGAGGAATTACAGAAATCATTGTCACTAAACATAGAAATGGACCCGTAGGAACTGTTAAATTATTATTTGAACCTCAATTTACGAGATTTAGGAATTTAGCTAATTAAATCGATCCTAAAATGCAAGATCATCACTCAACAAATGAATCTTTTGATGTCATCGTTATTGGTGGAGGTCATGCAGGATGCGAAGCCGCTATAACAACAGCAAAATTAGGATTTTCTACAGCCTTATTTACAATCAATTTAGATAGGATTGCCTGGCAACCATGCAACCCTGCTGTTGGCGGCCCGGCAAAAAGTCAGTTGGTACATGAAGTTGATGCATTAGGTGGAATTATTGGTAAATTAGCTGATAAGACAGCTATACAAAAAAGAATATTAAATGCGAGTAGAGGTCCTGCTGTATGGGCATTAAGAGCTCAGACAGATAAAAGAGAATACTCAAAAAAGATGATAGAAATACTACAAAATACAGATAATTTATCATTAAAAGAAGCAATGATTACTGAACTAGATATCGGAAAAACTGAAGAAATTGGATTAAACTCAAAAAAAATCGTCAAAAAAAGAATAAAGGGTGTAAAGACTTTCTTTGGTAGTTATTATTCAGCAAGATCAGTAATCATTACAGCTGGTACGTTCTTAGAAGGAAGAATATGGATAGGAAATAAATCAATGTCAGCTGGTAGATCGGGCGAACAAGCAGCAAAAGGTCTCACTCAAAATTTGCACGAAATTGGTATCAAAACAGAACGTTTAAAAACAGGGACTCCAGCAAGAGTTGATAAAAGAAGTATCGTTTTTGATGAATTAGATATTCAACCAAGTACTGCAGCAGATAAATATTTTTCGTTTGATCCAGATATCAAAAATAATATGCCCCAAGTTAGTTGTCATATCACTAGAACAACTCCCAAAACACATCAACTAATTCGAGACAATTTACATTTAACTCCCATTTACGGCGGTTTTATTGATAGTAAGGGGCCAAGATATTGTCCATCAATTGAAGATAAAATCGTTAAATTTGCTGATAAAGAATCACATCAAATTTTCTTAGAACCAGAAGGAATTAATACCCCTGAAATATATGTTCAAGGATTCTCTACAGGTTTACCTGAAAATATTCAATTAGAACTTCTAAGAACCTTACCTGGATTAAATGAATGTAAAATGTTGCGACCAGCTTATGCTGTCGAGTATGACTATATACCTGCAACACAACTCCAAACATCACTCGAAACCAAAGAAATTGAATATTTATTTAGCGCTGGACAAATTAATGGAACTACTGGTTATGAAGAAGCAGCAGCACAAGGATTAGTAGCCGGAGTCAATGCGACAAGAAGACTAAACAAAAAAGATCCAATAATCTTCTCTAGAGAAAGCAGCTATATAGGCACAATGATCAATGATTTAATTACCAAAGATCTCAAAGAACCATATAGAGTTCTTACTAGTAGGAGTGAATACAGGTTGACCCTTAGAGGAGATAATGCAGATAGACGATTAACCCCACTAGGTTATGAAATAGGGCTAATTGATGACAAAAGATGGTCGGTCTATCAAGAAAAAATGAAACTCCTTGAAGAAGAGAAATTAAGATTAAAAAACACTCGTTTAAAAAACACGGATGAAATATCAGAAAAACTAGAATTAGCCACGGGATCAAAAATCAAAGGCTCAACAACTTTGAAAGAACTCTTAAAAAGACCAAACTTTCATTATTCAGATTTAATTAAATATAATTTGGCTGAAAAAAATATAGATTCTTCAATACAAGAAGGTGTTGAAATAGATATTAAATACGAGGGTTATCTTAAAAGACAAAAAAACAACATTGAACAAATAAATCGTCAAAGCTATAAATCTCTGCCTGAAGAAATAAATTATGAAAAGATAGATACATTATCTTTAGAAGCTAGAGAAAATTTGAATAAGATAAAGCCAAAAAATTTTGGTGATGCTTCAAAAATTCCGGGGGTTAGCAAAGCTGATTTAACTGCTTTACTTGTTTGGCTAAAAATAAGAGAGATAAAAAAAGATAAGACAAATATTTTTGCCGAAAAAAAGTTATCATCTTAAAAGCACTACGTCAGAGCACTGAATAATAAACTTTTTAACTCTCCAAAAATTTTATGGGAAGAAAAAGCCTCTATTTTTTTAGTGAAGAATTCACTACCAAAAATATCTGGTCCATGGAAATTAATGCTGCTTGGGGATGGAAGTCCAACTAGACATCTGCAGCTTTTAACTAATCAAGAGACAAAAATTAAATTAATTTCAATGCAATTAGATCCTCTATCCACTCAAGAAGGTCCTACAGAATTGAATCAGTTAAATGGCCCTTTAATTAGAAGACAAGTATGGATCAAAAGTAATAATAAAAACCTAGCATGGGCAGAAAGTTGGTGGAATGCAGATCAAGTGAGTGAAAATTTAAAAGCCAAAGAAGAGCCAATTTGGAAGAATTTGACACAAGACAGATCAGAATTATTTAGAGAAGTTGATCGTATTTCACTTGTCAATGCAAAATGGTTAGAAGATCAATTTTGCTTTAAAGGTCCATTCTGGTCAAGAAATTACAGATTTTTTCGGGACAAAAAACCGTTAACAATTATAAGGGAAGTTTTCAATCCAAATTTAGAAAATTTACTGGGGTATTCAGGAATTAAAGAATTTACCAAACTATACTCTTCTTCTTCTTGATCTTGGAAGATTTCTTAATTTTGATTGAACTTGTTGGATTGATTGATCTCTAGAAGTATTATTCTCATTTTCTGAAGCTCTTTGCCATCTTTCAACTTTGAAATCCATTTCATCTGGCCAATCTTCGTCCTTACTCTCTTTCACATAAGGTAATTTTTTTTGCTCATTTGTCTGTAAATTTTTTGGTTGCCTTAAAGATATTGCTTCTAAAGGTCTTTTTGAATGCTGTGTAGTAGATTCATAAGAATTTGATTCTCTGGAAAATGTCTTAATATCGCTTTGATCATCATAAAAATTATCATCATTCCAATCATCATTTTCTTCATCAAAAAATAAATCCACTTTTTCAGATACCCATCTTCCTACTTTTTTAACACTCTTACTTGTTATACCTTGAAAATCTGAGTTCTTTCTTTTACCAGGCCTAGCACCAGATACTCCATCAACGAATTGTCTTCCAGTTTCAAAAATTTTATCAACTTGTTTATCAACAATATTTCTATCAAAACTATTTCTAAGATTTCTAATTCTCCTTGAATCCATAAATTATTGTTCTTTTTAAAATATAAATTACATTAAAAAAATAAATAATTCCAAAGATAGAAACAAAAACACATCTAATTATTTCTAATCAAACAAAATTAAACACTTTTTATTCCAAGATCCATTAAAGAAATTTACACAACATTTTTTACAGGCTATATTCTGTATTCTTTTTCTATAAAAAAATTTCTCACCACAATTTTGACAAGTTCCTATATATTTTAATTCTCTCCTTTCTATAGGAAATGAGTGCCTAACAGCAATTTGAAAATTCTTCTCTTTTGAATTAATTTCATGCATCTTTTCTAAGAAATTTGGACCATGTATCTCATTTTTCATTAATATCCTATCTACCCATGCATGAATCATTTCATGACATAAAGTACTGTTTATTGCACTAGTGGATAATTTACTCAAGATAGGTTTTGATAAGATAATTTCAGAATCTATAAAACCATTAATACGTTTTCTTTTATAAAAACCAGCAGTAGTTTTTAATCTATTATCACTCCATCTAACTTTTACTAAAGGGTGATTATTAACCGTTAAAGAATTTTCAAAATATTGGCTATTAAATCTATGAAATAAGGGTAAGAGGGGAATTACAGGCATTATGGATTAAAATTAGTATTATTTTGACAAAAAAAGCCATCAAAAACGATTTCTTTTCTTAAAGTAATAAAAAACACAAATTAACATGGATGCAACACTAGTCAAAGATATCGGAATTAAAGCATTATTAGTTGGCGGAGCTGTATTAGTTTCTTTTTGGACTTTTAATGCAGTCAAATTAGTTATAAGTGCCAGAGGAATTAATCCATTAGTAAGAAAGTTTTTCGATCAAATAGCTGCTGGCAGAATTGATGCAGCTTATGGTTTAACTACAAAAACTTATAAAACTCACGTAAAGCGACAAGACTTTCTTAAATTTTTAGCTAGTTTAAACCTCAATAAATACAGAAATCTAAAATCAGGAAGACCTAGAGTCCAAGAAGATCAAATCATAATAACTTTGAATTTAAAATCAGAAGACAAACAAGATGAGCTCCCATTAGATTTTACTTTTGCAAAAACTAACAATGATTGGAAAATAGACAGAATAGCTAAAGTTAATTAATAATTCTTGTGATGCAAAAAGAATTGTTTAAAGAAGAAATAATTCATCAATTAGAATTACACCCAAGTAGATTAGATAAAGAAAAAATCATCTCAGAAGCAATGGAAGAAGGTCTAGATGATTTTTTTGAAGGCATACGTATGGCACTAGATCCATTAGTAACTTTTGGTGTAAAAAATGTCCCTGAGAAAGAGAATGAAAAAAGTCAAAATTTTTTATGGGAAGATTTTAGAAAATTAGCCAATAAGCTTATTCAGAGAGAACTTACTGGTCACGCTGCTCGCGATGCAATTCTTACGGCTATGGAATCTGCAACAAAAGAAGAGTGGAATGGTTTTTATAGACGAGTTTTAATTAAAGATCTTAGATGTGGTGTATCTGAAAAAACAATCAACAAGATAGCAAAGAAATTTCCCAAATATGCTATTCCTATTTTTTCTTGTCCTTTAGCTCATGATAGTGCAAATCATGAAAAAAAAATGATAGGAAAAAAGCAAATTGAAATCAAATTAGATGGTGTACGCGTCTTAACTATTATTAGACAAAATAAAGTAGAAATGTTTTCTCGTAATGGGAAACAATTCCATAATTTTGGTCATATTATCTCAGAAATAGAAAACGCCTTAAAAAAAGACCCAGAGCCTTATGACTTAGTACTCGATGGTGAAGTGATGAGCGCTAACTTTCAAGATTTAATGAAACAGGTCCATAGAAAAGATGGCAAACAAACCAAAGACGCAGTTCTCCACCTATTTGACTTATGTCCACTTGAAAACTTTCAAAAAGGGAGATGGAACACTAGTCAAACAAAAAGAAGTTTATTAGTAAAAGAATGGGTAGCAAAACATTCTATGCTTCTAAAACATATACAAACACTTGAATGGGAAAATGTAAATCTCGACACTATTGAAGGACAAAAAAGATTTATAGAGCTGAATAAATCTGCTGTGGAAGGTGGTTATGAAGGAGTAATGATTAAAGATCCTGATGCTATGTATGAATGTAAAAGAACACACAGTTGGTTAAAAGCGAAACCTTTCATTGAAGTCACTTTAAAAGTTGTATCGGTTGAGGAAGGTACAGGTCGCAACAAAGGGAGACTAGGAGCGATCCTGGTAGAAGGAAAAGATGATGGGTATGAATACAGTCTTAGTTGCGGAAGCGGATTTAGTGATATCCAACGTGAAGAATATTGGTCAAAACGTAATCATCTCGTTGGTCAACTTGTAGAAATCAGAGCTGATGCAAAAACCAAGTCAAAAGATGCCGTGGCTTTTAGTCTTAGGTTTCCTAGATTTAAATGCTTTAGAGGATTTAAAGATGGAGAAAAAGTTTAAATTTTAAAAAATAATATTCAACAAAGTAATCAAAGAATAATTTGGTTTTTAAACAAAAAAATTAAAAAACTTGGCTATAAAATGTAAGAATAATTATCAGGACTTTTTGAGAGACTTATGACAAAGAAAACAGTTTTCAACTTCATAAAAACACCTTGTGGACAGGCAAAATATATCGAATTAGAAGCCAACAAAACTTTACTAGGTAAATTAAGGCTTTTCTGGTTTATCTTAATTGCATCAATTAGAGATTGGAATATTAAAGAGTAAATTCTTAAGATTTTTCAAAATATTCTCTGGAGTATTTAGCTGAGAAATATACAACTAAAAAAGTTGAAATAATTCCAATGGTAGTAATATATAAATTATTAGGTGATTGCACATTTTTTAACTCCTGAATGCTTTTTGCCAAACTACCTATTGAGCAATAAAGAAAAGTTCCAGGTATTATTCCAATAAGACCAAGAGCGAAATCTCTAAATTTAACATTATTCAAACCATAAAAATAATTTAGAATACTGAAGGGAAATATCGGCGATAATCTCGCTAAAAAAATTAATTTAAGTCCGCCTTTTTCTAATACTTTTTCCATAACACCTAATTTTGGATAACGGCTAAAAAGATTTTTTAGCTTTTTTGCAAAAAAACTTTTTGATACAAAAAAAGCAACTGATGCGCCTATGGAAGCGGAAATAAAAACGATAATTGATCCTAAATATGAGCCATATAAAAAACCTGATAATAAAGATAACCAAGAAGCTGGAAGTATTAATAAAACAATTAAAATATAAATACAAACAAACGAAAAAATCCCAAAACCAGTATTAAAAAAAAAAGACAAATTATAAATATTTTCAAGAAATATATTCATTCTCAATTCAAAAGTTCAAGTTTTTTAGTGATTCTTTCCTTTTGTACCGAACCCTCATCTAATTTAAATCTGCATTCTTCAACAATATCTTTTGGAGCCTTATCAACGAAATTTTTATTAGATAATCTCTTGTTTAAATTTTCTAATTCAATAGTTACCTTTTTTAAATCCTTAGTTAACCTTTCCTTTAATGCATCTATATTCACAAAATCCTGAAAAGGCAAGTAAACCTCTAAATCACTAATTATCCCGGAAAAAGATTTAGCAAAATCTTTTTTATCAACAGCATTATTTTTAAAAATAAATACTTCAGAGGATTTAGTTAAGGTTCGAATATCATCAACTAAAATTTTTAAAAAATCAATCAATTCATCATTGTCTGAAATTAAATATACAGGACCTTTTTCTGATGGCTTAAGACCTAATTCAGCTCTCAAATTTCTAATCAGCCTAATAATTTCAAAGAGTTGCTGAAAGGAATTATCAAGCTTATTATCAACAAATTTATTTTCGTGAATTGGCCATTTTTGAAGAGATAATAATGCATTATCTGGTTTTAGTTGCAGCACATGCCAAAGTTCCTCAGTAATGTGCGGCATAAAAGGATGAATCATTACCAAAATATCATTGAGCACTTTTATTAAAACTTTTTCAGATATTTGTCTATTTTTAGTCTCTTTATTGTTAAACCTTTGTTTAGCAAATTCTACATACCAGTCACAAAAATCATTCCACGTAAATTCATATAGAAGTTTCGCAGATTCTCCCAATTTATATTCTTTCAACAAAGCAGCGACTTTTATATTTACCTGATTCAATTTCGATAAAATCCACTTATCACATAACTCTAAAAAAGTTTCATCACTCTCATTAAGCGAATAATTATTATTAGAAGTTTTATTAATTAACACAAATTTAGTTGCATTCCATAATTTATTCGCAAAATTTCTTGAAGCTTCAACAGTTGAAGACGTATCTTTTTTCCTATCAAAATCAAGTCGGATATCTTGTCCAGCGCCTGCAACTTCTCGAATTAAAGCAAATCGTAGAGCATCTGAACCATATTTATCAATTAATAGTATTGGATCAATACCATTACCTGAACTTTTACTCATTTTTTTATTGTTTTCATCTCGAACTAGACCATGAATATAAACATCCTTAAAAGGAATATTATTTGTAAAAGTATTTCCCATCATAGTCATTCTTGCCACCCAGAAGAAAATAATATCGAAACCAGTAACAAGAACACTATTTGGATACCATTTTTTAAAATCCTGATCATTTATATTTGGCCAACCAAGGGTTGAGAAAGGCCATAAACCACTTGAAAACCATGTATCCAAAACATCTTTATCACGAACCAATTTAATATTTAATCCAAATTTTTTATTAGCTTCGATTAAGGCATCTTCTTCATTTCTTGCAACGATATATGGAGTATTTTGTTCTATTGAGTCTTGAGATTCATCTAAAACATACCAGGCTGGTATTTGGTGCCCCCACCACAATTGCCTACTGATACACCAATCATTAATATTCTCTAACCAATCCTTATAAACTTTCTCCCAGCGTGGAGGAATAAACGATGGGTTTTTAGAATCAAGTTCATTAAGACATCCTTGTGATATATCATCCATTTTCAAAAACCATTGTGTTGACAATAAAGGTTCAATTGGAACCTTACCTCTATCAGAAAAAGGAACAGTATGTTTATAATCCTCTATCTTTGTCAAAAGGCCTAAGTTATCCAATTCTTTGATAATTTTCTTTCTAGCCTCATATCTATCTAAATTTTGAAAAATACCGGCATTAATATTTAAAGTTCCATCTTTGTTCATTACATTAATCTGTTTTAAATTATGCCTTTTTCCTATTGCAAAATCATTTGGATCATGGGCTGGAGTAACCTTCACACAACCAGTACCAAAATCTTTATCAACATGTGAATCAGCAATAACAGGTATTTCTCTATCAACGAAAGGAACTTTTACTTTAACGCCAATAAATTCTTTATATCTATCATCATCAGGATTAACTGCCACAGCAGTATCACCCAAAAGAGTTTCTGGTCTTGTTGTTGCAACTTCTAAGTACTTATCTAACTGTTTACCACTTTCAGAAATTAAAGGGTATTTAAAATGCCATAAATGACCATTTACTTCTTGCATTTCAACTTCAAGATCACTTACTGCAGATTGAGATTCAGGGCACCAATTAACCAAATATTCGCCTCTATAAATTAAATTCTTTTTATAAAGAATATTAAAAGCCTCAATAACTGCTTCATTTAATTTTTGATCAAGAGTAAATCTTTCTCTAGTCCAGTCAACTGAATATCCTATCCTTTTTAATTGAGAAACTATTCTTCCACCACTTTGTTCTTTCCACTTCCATGCTCTTTTAAGAAATTCATCTCTTCCAATATCCTCACTTGTTTTGCCTTCACTTTTTAATTGTTTTTCGAGAATAGTTTGAACAGCTATTGAAGCATGATCAGTTCCCGGTAAACACAAAACATTCTTACCTAAAAGTCTTTGAAAACGTACTACAACATCTATTAAAGCCGTATTAAATGCATGCCCCATATGCAAAGATCCAGTTACATTTGGTGGTGGAATAACAACACAAAAAGGCTCCCCATCATCCTCAGGGTTAGGACTAAACGCCTTTAGTCTTTCCCATTTTTCTTGCCACTTTTTCTCTACTTCAAAAGGTGAATAATTCTCTAAAGATAATTGATCATTCATCTCTGTCATGTTCAAATTTTATTTCAATAAACTTTTTGTTTATTTTATCTTGAGAGCAGCTAATTATTGAAAATAATATTAGTTTGCAAAAAAAGACACATTCATTCTACAAAAGTTTGAAACCAGAACCACATGAACAACGTTTTGCATTTTTTGGGGTTGAAATAAGAAATCCACCACCGCTCAAATCACCGTAATAATCTAATTTTAAATCTTTCAGTAAATTAAACTTTTTTACATCCGCGTACAAAGTTACTCCTTCAGTTCTTGAAATAGGGGATCCATTACATGTACCTGGCCTTAATTTAATATGCATCCATCCTTCGGAACAATTTTTATCCTCTACCAAATCAATCGACATTTCTCCTGGAGAACCTCCAAAAGAAGCTTGCCTAGATAGTTCTGAAGCAGCACTTTGACTGATTGAAAGATTGACGATCTCAGTCATTAGAAAAATAATAAATGGGCGATCCAGGGTTCGAACCAGGGACATCCTGCTTGTAAGGCAGGCGCTCTACCGCTGAGCTAATCGCCCTTATAATAGATCATTCTAATAGATGAAGTTGAAAAATTTATACTAAGTATTTAAATATTTCATGATTGAGGCAAAATTTAATTAATAAGATATACCCTATGTCCTCAAACAATAGATATAAGTTGGAAAACAATTCTGATTTAGAAACTATAAATAGTTTTAAAATCTTAATATCTAATATCAAAGCATTAAAAGATAAAACTTGGGGCTGCCCATGGCAAAAAATACAATCTCATGTATCATTGATCCCATTTTTGTATGAAGAAAGTAATGAATTTATAGATGCGATATATGAAAAAAATGCAGATAACATATGTGAGGAGTTAGGAGATCTTTTACTACAAATAATGCTTCATGCTGAAATCGGTTACGAAGAAAAAGAATTTACACTAAATGATGTTATAAAAAATCTAAACAAGAAAATTATTAATAGACATCCATATATTTTTAACAAAAAAGAAAAAGTATCATTAAAAAAATCACAACAGATTTGGGTAAATATAAAAAATTTAGAAAAAGAAGCAACTCATATGAAATCTTCAATTAGTAGAAATTTAAATTTGAAAATTAAAAATTTACCGCCAACTGTTGGAACAGATAAAATCACAAATATTGTTAAAGAATATGGTTTCAAATGGGAAAGTACTGATGAGATTTTTAAAAAGTTAGAAGAAGAGATTAATGAATTAAAGGAAGCAATTAATAGTAAAAATGATTCAGAGATAAAAAATGAATTTGGGGATATTTACTTTACCCTTCTTAATCTCTCAAACTTTTTAAAGATTAATCCTGAATCAGCTCTTCAAAAAACTAATATAAAATTTTTAGACAGATTTTCAATCGTCGAAGAGCATGCAGGAGATAATATTAAAAAACAAACTCCTAAAGACTTTCAACGGCTTTGGCAAATAGCCAAACAAAAACTGGCGGGAAAAATTCCAAAAAGCAAATGACAAATATTACAACATGGATAGATGAATATCATAAAGGCTCAAGATTCGGCCTAAATGGGAAAATCCTAATTAAAAAAACCTCAAAATATCAAGAAATTATTGTTATCGAAAATGAATATTATGGTAAAGCTTTAATGTTGGATGGCTGCTGGATGACATCATTAAAAGACGAGAAATATTATCATGAGTGTCTTGTGCATCCTGCATTAAGTAGCATTGACGAGAAATCTAATGTACTAATTATTGGCGGTGGTGACGGTGGTACTGTAAGAGAATGCGTTAAATATTCTCAAATATCAAAAATTGATCTAGTAGAAATTGATGAGGAGGTAATCAAAATATCTAAAAAATTTCTAAAAGAAATTGGAGGCGAAGCATGGAATGACAAAAGGTTAGAAATTCATGTTGATGATGGCGTTAAATGGGTAAAAAAAACAAGAGATAATGTTTACGATGTTATATTTATAGATTGTTCAGATCCCTCAGAATTTTCAAATTTATTATTTTCAGATTCTTTTTATAAAGAATGTAAAAGAATACTTTCACCAAGTGGGATATTAGCAACCCAAAGCGAATCTCCTGAATCCTTCCAAAACATTCACATAAATATTCTGAAAACAATAAAAAATATATTTAAAGTTTCTGAAACAATGTATTCCTTCGTGCCTATATATCCAAGCGGGATATGGAGTTGGACATTTGCTTCTTCAAAAAATCTAAATTTATCAAAGCAAAACTATGATGAAATCCTAAAAATAGAAAAAGGATGTGAAATTTGGAATTTAAATTTTCAAAATGCAGCATTCAAAATGATGCCAAATAAAATTGTAAAAGAACTAGATTCATAAGATGACAAAAAATTTATTTGATAATGAAAATGCAATTTATATGGGAGCAAAAAGAAGTCCTGAGAATTGCTCAATTGGTATATTTGGAGTTAATTATGACGGGACATGTTCGTTTAAACCAGGAGCAAGATTTGGTCCAGAAGCAATAAGACAAGTCAGTTCTTGTTTAGAAACATATTGTCCAAAAATAAAAAAGGACTTAGAGGATATTATGTATGTTGATTTTGGATCAATACTAATTGATAAAAATGACTCAAAGTCCGTTATTGAATCGGTTAAATCAGCAACAAATTATTTAATTAGTAAACGCCTTATTCCTATTATGCTTGGAGGCGAGCACTCTATTACAAGAGGTGCTATTGAAGCATTAGTAAAAAAATATCCAGATTTGATATTGGTTCAACTTGATGCTCATGCAGATTTAAGAGAATCATATATAGGGAATGAACATAGTCATGCTTGTACCATGAAAAGATGCTTAGAAGTGCTACCTGAAAAAAAAGTTTTGCAAGTAGGAATTAGAAGTGGGACTAAAGAAGAATTTGAAATTATGCATAACAACAACCAATTAGTAAACTTTTATCCAGGCGGAAATGCACATGAGTTAAAAGAAGCTCTTCTGCCATACGCTAAGTCTCCAATCTATTTAACAATAGATTTAGATTGGTTTGATCCCAGTTTATTAGCAGGGACGGGCACTCCAGAACCGGGAGGATTTTTTTGGAATGATTTTGAAGAAATACTGAACACTTTAAAAGACCTTAGAATTGTGGCTTCAGATATTGTGGAATTATCTCCAGAAATTGATAAAAGCGGAGTGAGCAGCATAGTTGCAGCCAAAGTACTTAGAAGCTTAATTTTGTCATTAAAAAATATGCAATAAAAAATTTCTAAACTACAGTGTAAAAATACTCAATAAAAACTAAATATCTCATGGATTTGCTAAAAAGTCCTCTTTATTCAAAATATGTTGAATCCAATGCAAAATTAGTGGATTTTGTAGGTTGGGAAATGCCCATATCATTTTCAGGATTAATTAAAGAGCATGAATCAGTTAGATCTTCAGCAGGATTATTTGATATTTCTCACATGGGTGTTATTTCTATAAAGGGAATCAATCCAAAGGATTATATTCAAAAACTTTTTCCTACTAATTTATACTCCTTTTCTGAAGGTCAGGGACTTTATACAGTAATGCTCAATGATAAAGGCGGAATAATAGATGACTTAATAATTTATGACCTTGGTATACAAGAAAATGACATATCAGAATTATTATTAATAGTTAATGCAAGTAGATATGAAGTAGATTTTCAGTGGATAAAAAATAATTTAAATATGTATGAAATTTCGATAACAAACTTTAAAAAAGACAAAGTACTTTTAGCACTACAGGGAAAAAACTCATTCGATTTATTTGAAGAATGGATTGAATCTTCGATCTCACATATCCCTAACTTTGGATGCGAATATAAAATTTTTGAACATATTTCGCCAAAAGAAAAAATTTTCTTTTCAAAGACAGGTTATACGGGGGAAAATGGTCTAGAAATACTTTTATCTAAAAAAGCTGCAATTAATTTATGGGATTTCTCAATTTCCAAAAATGTTGCCCCTTGTGGTTTAGGAGCTAGAGATACGCTTAGACTTGAAGCAGGCATGCATCTTTATGGTCAAGACATAAATGAAAAAACTTCTCCATATGAAGCAGGTTTAGGCTGGCTAGTACATCTAGAAAATAATCACGAATTCTTTGGAAGAAAATTTCTTGAAGAGCAGTCAAGATTAGGTATTCAAAAAAAGTTAGTTGGTCTCTCTATAGAAGGTAAAGCGATAGGAAGAAAAGGTTGCGCAGTTTTTAAAGGTGAAGAAAATATTGGGACTATCACAAGCGGGAGTTGGTCTCCAACTAAACAACAAGCTATAGCTTTTGCATACATCAATACTTCACATGCCTTAATAAGTAATGAAGTTCAAATATTAATAAGAGGCAAAAAATTCAAAGGGGTAATAACAAAGAGAGCGTTTTATAAAAAAAATTATTAACTAAATTTACCCTTAAAGAATTATTATAAGTTATTGATAAATAAATCATACTTAGATGAGAAACAAAATTTGCAAAGAACTCAATAATACAGATATTGGTAAATTAGTTAATTTGTGCGGATGGGTAGATAGAAGAAGAGATCATGGTGGTGTAATTTTTATTGATTTAAGAGACCATAGTGGATTCCTACAAATAACAATTAACCCTGATGATGGTGCAGATCTATTTAAACAAGCAGAAACTCTAAGAAATGAAACAGTAATAATGGTTAGCGGAATTATTAATGAAAGGCCCAAAGATTCCATAAATACAAATTTAAGTACTGGAGAGTTGGAGCTTAAGGTTAAAGATTTGCAAGTTCTCAACCAAATTAAAAACAACTTACCTTTTCCCGTGTCTATACATGATTATGAAAATACAAAAGAGGAACTCAGATTAAAATATAGATACCTTGATTTAAGAAGGGGAAAATTACTAGAAAATTTAAAAACAAGACATAAGATTATTAAAGTTGCTAGAGAATATCTTGATAATTTTGGATTTACAGAAGTAGAGACCCCATTACTTACAAAGTCAACTCCTGAAGGCGCTCGCGATTTTCTTGTTCCTGCACGTCTTTCAAATGGAGAATTTTTTGCTTTACCTCAATCTCCACAACTATTTAAACAACTTTTAATGGTTGGGGGCTTAGATAAGTATTATCAAATCGCAAAATGTTTCCGTGATGAAGACTTAAGGGCAGATAGACAGCCAGAGTTTACTCAATTAGATATTGAGATGAGCTTTATTAGTGAAGAAGAAATAATTTCTTTTAATGAAAGTCTCATAAAAAAAATATGGAAAGAAGTTTTAAATATTAATTTAAATAATGCTTTTCCAAGAATGTCATGGCAGGCAGCAATGGATAATTACGGCACTGATAGACCAGATACTAGATATCAAATGTTATTAAAAGATTTAGGAAGAGTATTAGGTGATATTGGATTTAATATTTTCACCAAGGCAATTAAGTCTGGAGGTTATATAAAATCCATAACAGTCAAAGGAGGCAATTCAAGTATTAGCAACGTAAGAATTAAACCAGGAGGTGACATCTTCCAAGTAGCTCAAGATGCAGGAGCTGGTGGTTTGGCCTTTATAAGGGTCAAAGGAGATGAGCTTGAGACTATTGGGGCAATTAAAAATAATTTAAGTGAAGAGCATATAGCTGATATTTTAAAAATCACAGAAGCAAAAGATGGAGACTTAATCCTCTTAGGAGCTGGAGATAAACAAATTGTCAATCAGTCATTAGATAGGGTTAGACAATATATCGCAAAAGACTTACATCTTATTGATAAAAGTAAATGGAATTTCTTATGGGTAACTGACTTCCCGATGTTTGAGAGAAATGAAGATGAAAATAGATATGAAGCTTTACATCATCCTTTTTGTTCTCCAAAAAATATAAAATCCAAAGATTCTGAAAACTTGAAAAAAGAAATTGAGAACTCTACCGCAAATGCTTATGACTTAGTTCTCAATGGCTTGGAGTTAGGAGGTGGCTCTTTACGTATTCATGAAGCAAACTTACAAAGAGAGGTTCTGAAAACGGTTGGACTCACTGACAAAGAGATTGATGAAAAATTTGGATTTTTAATAGAAGCTTTAGAAATGGGTGCTCCTCCTCATGGTGGAATAGCGTTTGGATTGGATCGTATTACCATGCTGATCATTGGTGCAGATTCAATCAGAGAAACCATTGCTTTTCCAAAAAATCAACAAGCAAAATGTCTTCTCACAAATGCACCTTCAAATGTCTCTGAATCACAATTAAAAGAATTAGATATTGAAATAACAATTGATGAATAAGAATATATATGGATGTTCTAAAAATTTTTTGTTTAAATAAAATATAAGGAGGCTGTGCTTAATTAAAAATATTTAATGTCAAAATTTGTATTTGTCACTGGAGGAGTAGTTTCTAGCATTGGTAAAGGAATTGTAGCTGCAAGCTTAGGAAGATTATTAAAATCTAGAGGATATAGTGTTTCAATATTAAAACTAGATCCATATCTAAATGTTGATCCAGGAACAATGAGCCCTTTCCAGCATGGAGAAGTATTTGTAACCGAAGATGGGGCTGAAACCGATCTAGATTTAGGTCACTATGAAAGATTTACTGATACTGCAATGACTAGGTTAAATAGTGTGACTACGGGATCTATCTATCAAGCAGTTATCAATAAAGAAAGAAGAGGCAGTTATAACGGTGGAACTGTGCAAGTAATACCTCACATAACGGGAGAAATACGAGAAAGAATTCATAGAGTAGCCGCCAATAGTAATGCAGATATTATAATTACTGAAATTGGTGGAACAGTTGGTGATATTGAATCTCTACCTTTTTTAGAGGCAATAAGAGAATTTAAAAATGATGTCAATAGGAACGATGTTGCATACATACACGTAACATTACTTCCTTACATCAAAACCTCTGGCGAAATAAAAACTAAACCAACACAACATTCAGTGAAAGAATTAAGGTCAATTGGAATTCAGCCAGATTTACTTGTATGCCGAAGTGATAAAGCTATCAATGAAGCTCTTAAAAAGAAGCTTAGTGGTTTTTGCGGTGTCAGTATCGACTCTGTAATTGAAGCTTTAGACGCAGACAGTATTTATTCTGTGCCTCTTTCTTTAAAAAAAGAAGGTTTATGCAAAGAAACCCTGAAGTATTTAGACCTTGAAAATAAAAAATGTGATTTGAAAAATTGGGAGCAACTTATTCACAACCTAAGAAATCCTGGAGCTCCAATCAAAGTTGCTTTAGTAGGTAAATATATTGAACTTGGAGATGCATATTTATCCGTTGTTGAAGCTTTAAGACATGCATGCATTGAACAAAAGGCTTTATTAGATTTACATTGGGTAAGTGCTGAAATGATAGAAAAAAATTCAGCAGAAACTTACTTAAATGAAGTTGATGCAATTGTGGTACCTGGGGGATTTGGAAATAGAGGAGTCAATGGAAAAATTTCGGCTATAAAATTTGCAAGAGAAAATAAAATTCCCTTTTTAGGTTTGTGCCTTGGTATGCAATGTGCAGTCATAGAATGGGCAAGGAATCTAGCTAATCTTCCAGATGCATCTAGCTCAGAACTAGACCCAAACACTCCAAATCCAGTTATACATTTATTACCAGAACAGGAAGATGTAGTTGATTTAGGTGGGACAATGAGACTTGGAGTTTATCCATGTAGATTGACAAAAAATACAACTGGAAAAAACTTATATAATGAAGATGTTATTTATGAGAGACATCGACATAGATACGAATTTAATAATTACTACAAACAAAGTTTTTTAGATTCTGGATACAAAATTAGTGGTACATCACCAGATGGCAGATTGGTTGAATTAATTGAGTTAGAAAATCATCCATACTTCTTAGCATGTCAATATCATCCTGAGTTTTTATCACGACCTGGTAAACCACATCCTTTATTTAAAGGTTTAATACAAGCCTCTCAAGATAAATTAACTCAATCAAATTAATATTCTTTATTTTTTTGAATGAAAATGACAAATTTTTTACCCCTAGTCGAACAATTTCATTCATTACAAGGTGAAGGTTATCACGCTGGAAAAAGTGCTTTTTTTGTAAGATTAGCAGGATGTAAAGTTGGATGTTCCTGGTGCGATACCAAGAATTCATGGGACGAGAAAAAACACCCTTCTATATCAATTGAAAAAATAATAGATGACATAAAAATTGCCAGAGAAAAAGGAGCATCTTTTTGCGTTATTACCGGTGGAGAACCTTTACAACATAACTTGGATAATTTTTGCAAAGCCATAAAAAAAATGACGATGGGAGAAGAACAAAAGCCAATGAAGATTCATATTGAGACAAGTGGAGTTAATTCGATATCAGGAAGCTATGACTGGATTACTTTATCTCCTAAAAGACACTCACCTCCAAAAAATTATTTTTTAAAAAAATGTAATGAAATCAAAATAATCATAAATGAATTAGAAGATATTGAATTTGCTATTCAAATAAAAAAAGAAACTTTAAAACAATATCAACTCTCTAATAGCGAAGATGGCTTAAAAAAAGAAGATAAAATTTTTTATTTACAGCCAGCATGGAACAATGCGAATGGGTTTTCTCTTGCTATTGATTTTGTAAAAAAAAATCCAGATTGGAACTTGAGCCTTCAAACTCACAAATACTTAAAAATTAATTGAAATCATATGAATCTTAAAAATAAATCGATAGTAGTTTTATTATCTGGAGGTATAGATTCTTCTACAGTTACTGGTATCGCAAAAAAAACCGAAGCTAAAATTTTTGGCCTTTCATTTGACTACGGTCAACGTCATAAAAAAGAATTAAATTCTGCATCAATAATTGCAAAACACTTTAATATCGAAGAATTTAAAATCATTAAGCTTGACTTATCTTTATGGGGAGGCTCTTCATTAACTGATACTCAAAAAAATATTCCGAAGGAAGGAGTACAAACTAATAAAATTCCTAATACCTATGTTCCTGGGAGAAATACTATATTTATTTCCGTTGCACTAAGTTATGCCGAAGCAATAGATGCTGATTTTATAGGATTAGGAGTTAATGCACTAGATTATTCTGGTTATCCAGATTGCAGACCTGACTACATTAAAAAATTTCAAGAATTAGCAGATTTAGCCAATAAAAGAGGAAGAGAAAATAATCCAATAAAACTTTGGACACCACTATTAGATTTAAATAAAGAGGAAATTATTAAATTAGCTTTTGCTAATCATGTCCCTTTAGATAAAACATGGAGTTGTTATTCGGGTAATTCAAAACCATGCGGTGAGTGTGATAGCTGCAGAATTAGAAATGCCGCTTATGAAAAATGGCTTAATAACAATAATAAAAAATGAAAATAGAAAAATTAATTTTAGAAAAATGGATAGATCCAGCATTGATTACGCATCATCTAACAAAAAAATTTGGAGATAAAGGATTAGCTTGGCTAGACAGTGATGGAAAAGAAAATGGGGAATGGTCAATAATAGGAATTAAACCTAAAAAAATAATTCAATCAAGAGATATCAATAACTTAGACAAAACTAATAATCCATTTAATAATTTAAAAAATATTGAAAAAGGATTTTGGATCGGTTGGTTAAGTTATGAAGCTGGAGTTTACATAGAACCAAAAAACCCATGGAGAAAATCTAATATGGCAACTTTATGGATTGGATCATATGATCCAATCATCAAATGTAATCTAATAAAAAAAGAAATAATTATCGAAGGCACAAACTTATCTGAACTGATAAATTATAAAAACATAATCAATAATATAAAAAATATTGAAGAAGAAAATATTATTAAAACAAATTTGAATTTTGATTTTTCAAAAATAAATTTGGACGAAATGGCTGAAAAATTTCAGAAAAATATTTTAAAATTGAAAAAATTAATTTCCCTAGGGGATATATTTCAAGCAAACCTAACAACTAAATGCGAAATTAAGTCTTCCAAAAACTATAATCCTCTAGATATTTATTTGAAAATAAGAAGAAAATTAAGAGCTCCCTTCGGAGGAATAATAATAAATAATGATAATTATAAAGAGGCTGTATTATCTACATCACCAGAAAGATTTATAAAAATAGATAATAAGAATTTTGTAGAATCAAGACCTATCAAAGGAACTAGATCCAGAGATAAAGATTTAAATCAAGACGCACTTAATGCTATCGATTTAATAACAAACGAAAAAGATAGAGCCGAAAACATTATGATTGTCGACCTTATAAGAAATGATTTAAGTAAAGTTTGCGAAACAGGCAGTATTATTGTGCCGGAAATATTAAAACTTGAAAGTTTCTTAAAAGTTCATCATCTAACTTCAGTAATAAGGGGCAAATTAAAAAAAGACAAGAACTGGATTGATTTACTAAAAGCTTGTTGGCCTGGGGGCTCTATAACGGGAGCACCTAAATTAAGATCATGCCAGAGACTTTTTGAATTAGAAGAATGTGAACGCGGACCATACTGTGGGTCATTTTTAAAGCTTGATTGGAATGGAGAGTTTGACAGCAATATACTAATAAGATCATTTTTAATTAAAGATAAAAAAATCAATATATATGCTGGTTGCGGAATAGTTATTGATTCAAACCCTGAAGAGGAAACTGATGAACTGAAGTGGAAACTTTTACCATTAATTGATTCACTAAAATGATTAAAACATTAGGCTGGCACAAGGATCAATGGTTGGATATTGATAGAATATTTATTGCTGCTAATAATAGAGGATTAAAATTTGCTGATGGTATATTTGAAACCATTTTGATAAAAGAAAACAAACCTATTCTTATTGATGAACATCTGAAAAGATTAGAAAAAAGTAGCAAGATTTTAAATATTAATCTCAAAATAAATAAATTAACATTGAGACAACTTATTGATGATGGAATTAAAAAGTTATCTCTTAAAAATGATCAATTTGCTTCAGTAAGAATAAACTATAGTCGAGGAACTAATGAAGGTCGAACACTAAAAATTGATAGCACTTCAGAGACAAAAGATTTAGATAATTTATGGCTTGAGTTCTATAGAATCAAACCAAATTTTAACCCAATAAGCGTTTGCATTAGTCAAACGGAAAAAATAAATGAATTCAGTCTTATAAGTAAATGCAAAACATTTTCATATAATCAGGCAATACAAGTTTTGACAGAAGCTAATGAAAAATCATTTGATGATTCTATCCTTTTAAATACGTCAGGTGAACTTTGTTGTGGAAGTACATTTAATCTTCTAATTAAAAGAAATAATCAATGGATAACTCCTAGAAAAGAGAGCGGCTGTTTAGAGGGGATTATGGTTTCTGAAGCTTTGAAATTGAAAATTGTAAAAGAAGAATTAATTACTCCAGAATTTAAAAATGATGACATAATCATTGCAATTAATAGCTTATCTTGCAGACAAATTAATCAAGTTAATGATTTAAACCTTAAACCTAAATTCGATCCAATTTACTTTTGGGATTTATTATATAGTTGAACTTTATTAATATCTGGTAAATAAACATCAGATACTTTAGTTATATTGTTATTAACCTTAAATTCAACAATTTTTCCAATAATGATAATTGATGGAGCTAAAAATTCTTTATCTTTGATTTTATCTGGAAGATTATCTAATTTCTCTATCAAACATTTTTGATTTTTTAAAGTAGCTTCTTGAATAACAGCGCATTTAGTACTCTTATCTAAACCACCTAGAATTAATTCTTCCACAATAAATTCAATATTTTTTATACCCATAAAAATTACTAAGCTATCTGATGATTTAGCTAAATCTCTCCAATTCACTGTCTTTTTTTCCTTATCTACACGCTCATGTCCAGTGACAAAAGTTACGGAACTCGCAGCATCTCTATGAGTTAGTGGAATACCAAAATATGTAGGAGCAGCTATTCCAGAGGTAATACCAGGAACGATTTCAACTGGAATTCCATTTTTTTCTAAAATCGATACCTCTTCACCACCTCTAGAAAAAACGAATGGATCTCCCCCTTTTAGCCTTACAACATTTTTGCCTTCTTTTGCTAATTTCAAAATAAGATCATTAGTTTCAGCCTGAGGTACAGAACACTTCCCAGCTCTTTTGCCTACATGGAAAATTTCTGTATTTTTTCCTGCCTGTTTTGTTATTTCATCCGGGATTAAAGCATCATGGACTAATGCATCACAATTTTTTATTAGGCGTAAAGCTTTAAGAGTCAAAAGCTCAGGATCACCAGGACCTGCTCCAACTAAATAAACAATTCCGGGCACAATAATCTCCATTAACAAGTATGGTAGTAAAAGTTAATCGCAATGAAGGTAAATATTGTGAAAGAAAGTTTATTAAAACCAAATAAAAAATTTACTCTCCTCAGTGCATTTATCACTCTTCTAAATGATCGTTTAAGTGAAAGTATACTTTTACCCATATTACCCTCTTTTGTTTTACTTTTTGACTCTAAAGCAAGTACATATGGTTTATTATCATGCACTTACCAATTAGCTCAGTTTACAGCTTCTCCTTTTATAGGACTTATGAGTGATAGATATGGAAGAAGACCTGTCACTCTTTTTTGTATTACTGGTTCAGTAATAGGAATATCAATATTATCTTTTACAGTTCTTTTTAATTGGTCAAATTCAATAGCCACTATCCCGTTATTTTTATTATTTTTAGCGCGACTTATTGACGGTTTAAGTGGGGGGACTGCAGCTACTGCTACAACAATTCTTGCGGATATTTCAAGCCCTGAAAAAAGAGCAAAAACATTTGGTCTTATTGGTGTAGCTTTTGGTTTAAGTTTTTTCTTAGGTAATATTTTTGTTGTAATTTTTGCAAGAAATACAAATAATAATTTTATTATTCCAGTTTTGATAGCTTCAATCATTCCAATAATAAATTTTATCCTTGTATTTTTTTTCTTACCAGAAACCAAGCCTAATAGTAAAAAAAATAAATCAAAAACTGTTTTAAAAAACCCGTTAAAATCTTTATTTACAGTTTTCAAAGAAGAAAAAATTAAAAAATTATCATTAGCTTTTTTCATTTACTTTATTGCTTTTACTGGATTGACTAACATCCTTATATTTTTCCTCCAAGAATCTTTAAACTGGACGACGAAAGCATCAAGCGGAACTCTTGTTGTCGTAGGAATCATTGCGATTATCGTTCAGGGTGGGTTAATTGGCCCTCTGGTAAAGCAATTTGGCGAAATGCGATTAACACTTATCGGATCAGGCTTTATTCTTGTAGCGTGTGCTCTTTTAATAACTGCTCCAAAAGAAAATGCGACAATTAATATTTATTCAGCTGTTTCATTTTTAGCCATTGGGGCAGGATTAATTACGCCCACGTTAAGAGCACTAATATCAAAGAAATTAGACGTTGATAAACAAGGCTCAATTCTAAGTAACCTTCAGGGCCTGCAGAGTCTTGGAGGGGTTTTAGGAATTGCAATGGCCGGAAGGGTTTATGATAGTTTTGGGCCTAGATCACCTTTTATAGCTGGTTCCGTTATCTTACTTTTCATGATATACCTTATTGCAGAGGGTAAAAATAATAATTCTTTTAGCAATCAAAATTCAAAAGTATCTTAATGAAAAGCCAGGCTGATGTTTTTATTAATAGAGAATTAAGTTGGATTGAATTCAATAAAAGAGTGCTCCTAACTGGTATGGAAAAGGAGTACAAAATCCTAGATAAAGTAAAATTTTGTTCAATTTTTAGTAATAATCTAGATGAATTTTTTATGGTAAGGGTAGCTTCCTTAAAGGCTCAAGTTGAAGCAGGAATTACTAAAAAAAGTATTGATGGATTAACCCCTAAAGAGCAATTAACAAAAATCAACAAAGAAGTAAAAAAATTAACTAGTCTTCAAGAAAACTATGTAAATAATGAATTAAATAATGAATTACAAGAAAAAGGTGTAATTTTAAAAAAATATAAGGACCTAAGTGAAAATCAAAGAAATTGGTGTGATAACTTCTTTACTACCTCTATTTTCCCTTTATTAACTCCTTTAGTTGTTGATCCGGCACATCCATTTCCCTTTATAAGTAATTTGAGTCTAAATTTGGCAGCTCTAATAAGAGATGGGGAAAATTCTAAAAATCAATTTGTCAGAGTAAAAATACCAACAAAAAATATAAATAGATTTATACAAATTCCCAATGAAATTATTCAATGTGATGATGAAAGTACATATTTTTTCATAAGCGTTGAAGATTTAATTGGAAATAATATAAATAATTTATTTAACGGAATGGAATGTATAAATTACTCTTTTTTTAGAGTGACAAGGGATGCGGATTTAGAATTAAAAGAACTTGAAGCTGATGATCTTCTTTTGGCAGTTGAACAAAGTTTGCAAAAGAGAAGATTAGGTGGAGACGTAGTTAGATTAGAAGTTGAATCGGATATGCCAGAAAATATTCTGAAATTACTCATTGAAAGTATATCAATACAAAAAGAGTATATTTACTTTTCCAAAAGTTTTTTAGGCCTTGACGATTTAAATCAGCTTACAAAAATTAATAGAAATGATCTAAAAGAAAATCTACTAATTGGGAAAACTCACCCCAAATTAAAAAATTTAGATTTACCTTCAAACAAAAACCTCAATTCTATTTTTAACATCCTTAGAAAAAAAAATATTCTGCTTCATCATCCATACGACTTATTTAGAACTTCAGTTGAAGAATTTATAAACAAAGCAGCTGATGATCCACTTGTAATGGCTATAAAAATTACTTTATATCGAGTTTCCAATGATTCCCCTATCATTGCAGCTTTAATGAGAGCTGCAGAGAATGGGAAAGAAGTCATGACTCTTGTTGAACTAAAAGCAAGATTTGATGAAGACAATAATATTCAATGGGCAAAACAACTTGAACAAGCAGGAATTCATGTTGTATATGGAATCATAGGATTTAAAACACATACAAAAATAGCTTTGATAGTAAGGAAAGAAAAAGGAAGATTAAGGAATTATTTCCATATTGGAACTGGGAATTATAACTCTAATACTTCAAAGTTTTATACAGATTTAGGATTGCTTTCAACGGATCCTGATATTGCATCAGATTTACTTGAGTTATTTAACTATTTATCAGGTTTTTCTAAACAAAAAAGTTATCAAAAGTTATTAGTTTCTCCCTCATCGATGAGAGAGAAATTTATATTTCTAATAAAAAGAGAAATTACAAATGCAGAGGAAGGCAAAAAAGCCGAAATAATTGCAAAAATGAATTCTTTAGTAGATCCAGAAATAATTAAACTTCTTTATTTAGCTTCAAAATCAGGAGTAAAAATTAGTCTTATCATAAGAGGTATTTGTTGCTTATATCCCCAAAGAAAAAATTTAAGTGAAAATATTCAAGTTATAAGCATTATTGGCCATTTTCTTGAACACTCAAGAATTTTTTGGTTTTGTAATAAAGGTGATAATGAGGTTTTTATTGGGAGTGCAGATTGGATGAGAAGAAATCTTGATAGAAGAATAGAAGCTGTTACTCCGATAGAGGATTATGAATTGAAATCTAAAATATACTCGCTTTTGCAAACTTACATTAAAGATGATTACTTTTCTTGGATAATGAAAGAAGATGGTTCTTATTCGAAATATGAATTAGATTCATCAGACAATCGTTCGCAAATTGACCTCATAGAAAAATAAAATTAATATTGATTTTTACAACATTTAAAAAAATACTTAATATTTTAAATTTTTTTTATTTTTTATAAAATCAGCTCATATCAATGGATTTCAAGAAATAAGCTTTAAAAAAAAATTTTTTGTCTTTAAAATTTCAACGTAAAAGTAGTTTTTATTTCAATTTCAGTGCTAGCTTTTTAAAAAATCCATTATTTAGGAGGCCAGGGTGATGGGGATCCCTCTGGAATCTGCGAAAAGCTCATCAGATAATAATTTTGATGAGCCAAGATTACCAAACACTGCGGGCAAGTCTCGCAAATCGAAATCCAGTCTTACGGCAAAACAAAGCCAAAAAAAATCTGGCAGACTCGCTTCGGATTCTATTGGCTATTACTTAAGTAGCATTGGCAGAGTACCTCTTTTGACTCCAGCAGAGGAAATTGAGTTAGCTCATCATGTTCAGAACATGAAAAAGTTGCTGCAAATTCCTGAAACTGAAAGAACGCAACGAAATCTTTATCAAATTAAAATTGGTAAAAGAGCCAGAGATAGAATGATGGCAGCTAATCTTAGGCTTGTTGTCTCTGTTGCAAAAAAATACCAAAACCAAGGGCTTGAATTATTAGATCTTGTCCAAGAAGGTGCTATTGGCCTTGAAAGAGCTGTAGATAAATTTGATCCTGCTATGGGATATAAATTCTCAACTTATGCCTACTGGTGGATTAGGCAAGGAATGACAAGAGCTATTGATAACAGTGCAAGAACAATCCGTTTGCCTATTCACATAAGTGAAAAACTATCCAAAATGAGAAGAGTCTCGAGAGAATTATCACATAAATTTGGCAGACAACCTACTAGATTGGAAATGGCAACTGAAATGGGCATAGATCAAAAGGATTTAGAAGATTTAATTTCGCAAAGTGCTCCTTGCGCCTCCCTAGATGCTCACGCAAGAGGCGAAGAAGATAGAAGTACTCTTGGAGAACTCATACCTGATCCAAACTGTGAAGAGCCTATGGAAGGTATGGATAGAACTATTCAAAAAGAGCATTTAGGAACTTGGCTTTCTCAATTAAATGAAAGAGAACAAAAAATAATGAAACTCAGATTTGGTCTAGATGGTGAAGAACCATTAACACTCGCAGAAATAGGAAGACAAATTAATGTTTCACGAGAAAGAGTAAGGCAACTAGAAGCTAAAGCAATATTAAAACTTAGAGTAATGACAACTCATCAAAAAGCAGCTTAACCAAATTGATAAAATTTACTGTAATTTTATTATATTTATTTTCAATTTTTCTAATATCAATAGTTTTTAAAAAATATAATGCAAATAGCAGAGAAATCGTCAGAAAAATAATACATATTGGAATAGGACCTTTAATACCAATTGCTCAACTTTTAAAAATTAATCAAAACTCTGCTCTGGTTTTTACAGGAATTGTTTCATTAATGGTTTTCATCAATTACAACTATAAATTATTTCCAACAATTGAGGATGTTGAGAGAAAGAGTTATGGAACATTATTTTATTGTCTAAGTTTATTTATTTTGATTTATCTTTTCTGGGACAAAAATCCATATGCATTAATTACTGGATTTTTCATAATGACTTTTGGTGATGGATTGGCTGGATTGATAGGAAAAAGCTTTAACTCCAAGAGTTGGGTTCTTTTTAAACAAAAAAAATCTTTATATGGCACTATCACAATGTTTTTAACAAGTTTGATAGTAGTTTGCTCAATAGGATACACCCAATATAATAGTTTAAATTTAAATTATTTTACAATAGCTTTTTTTGCGACTTTGCTCGAACAATTTAGTATTTTAGGGATAGATAATTTCGTTGTTCCAATTTCTTCAGCATTATTTTTTAATTTTTTTATAACTAGCTAAGTGAATTGTATAAAATAGCGAGTAATTCTTTTGTTGTTTCAATATCTATGCATGCATCTGTAATGCTTCTGCCAAACTGGAGATCCTCTTTTTTTAAAAGTTTTTGATTTCCTTCCTTCAAATGACTTTCAAGCATAACTCCTAAAATATTTTTTTCACCATTTCTAAGTTGAGAAGCTATATTTTTTAGAACTTCCGACTGTTTACGATAATCTTTATTGGAATTACCATGACTACAATCAATCATCACTTTATTTGGAAGATTAGATTGCTTCAATTCAGAAGAAATTCTGTTAACATGTTGACTTTCAAAATTTGGGCCTTTTGAACCGCCTCTTAAAACTATATGTCCATCTGGATTACCTGTTGTATTTATAATAGATGCCATTCCATTTTGATTTACACCTAAAAAATGATGAGATTTTGAAGCTGATTGCATTGCATTTATTGCAGTAGTAAAAGAACCATCAGTACCATTTTTAAAACCTATAGGCATTGATAATCCTGATGCCATTTCTCGATGAGTCTGACTTTCAGTGGTCCGCGCGCCTATGGCTGTCCAGCTTATTAAATCGGCAATATATTGAGGAACAATTGGATCGAGTAATTCTGTAGCAGAAGGAATTCCACGAATTGCTAAATATGAAAGCAAACTTCTTGCCCTTCTTAAACCTGTATTAATATCATAAGAATTATCTAGATGAGGATCATTTATCAATCCCTTCCAACCAATAGTTGTTCTTGGTTTCTCAAAATATACTCTCATGATTATTTCTAATTTATCTTTATAAATTTCTCGAAAGTTTTGAATATATTTTGAATATTCTTTTGCCGCCTCTAAATCGTGAATTGAACATGGACCAACAATGACTAAAAGCTTCTGATTATTATTATGCAAAATATTTTGTATCGATCTTCTTGTTTTAGATACTGTACTAGCAGAGGCGTGATCTAAAGGTATATCATTATGTAATCTACTTGGAGGTATTAATGGACGTGTCTCAACAACATGTAAATCTGATGTCTTTTCTAAAGCAGAATTATTTGATGAAGTCGTCATTGATTAATTAAGAAGTTTGAATATTTAAAAAAGCATTTATGAATACTCTCCTTTTCAATATTAAAAATAACAATAGATTAGGCATTAAACCTTACTAATGAAGAATTTGGAAACATTGCTAAAAGATTATTCAGTTCACGTAGCTGAAAGAGCTACCAAAGGTATACCTCCTTTACCTTTAAATGCTGAACAAACAAATTGCATTACACAATTATTAGAACAAGATAGTACTTACGATTCATCTTATTTACTTGATTTATTAATAAATAGAGTACCACCAGGAGTTGATGAGGCTGCTTATGTAAAAGCAAGCTGGCTTACGGCTGTTGTTAATTCCGAAAAATATTGCAAAACAATAAATCCCGAAAAAGCAATTGAAATACTTGGAACAATGATAGGCGGATACAATGTAAGTTCTTTAGTTGAAATACTTAAAGGAGAAAATAGTTTACTTGCTAAAAAAGCAGCAGACGTTTTAAAAAATATTATTCTTGTTTACGACTCAGCTAACGAAATTTATGAATTATCCCAAAATAATATATATGCAAAAGAGGTTATAAATAGTTGGGCAAATGCAGAATGGTTCAAAAATAAAAAAGTTCTAGAGCAAGAGATTACTTGTTTAGTATTTAAAGTTGACGGTGAGACAAACACAGACGACTTATCTCCGGCTGTACATGCAACATCACGCCCAGATATTCCGATGCATGCATTAGCAATGTTGGAATTTAAAAAACCTGATGGACTAAAGATTCTTGATAATTTAAAAAAACAAAATTTACCGATAGCTTATGTTGGAGATGTTGTTGGAACAGGGAGTTCAAGAAAATCTGCTATTAATTCACTCATTTGGCATATAGGAGAAGATATCGCTTTTGTTCCAAACAAAAAAACAGGTGGAATAATAATTGGAAGCAAAATAGCCCCAATTTTCTTTAATACTGCACAAGATTCAGGAGCTTTTCCAATAGAAGCTGACGTATCTCATATGAAAACAGGAGATATTATTAAAATATATCCTTATAAAGGCATTATTAAAAAAATTGAAAAAGATTCAAATGCTGAAGAATTAATAAGCAAATTCGACTTGTATCCATCAACTCTTACTGATGAAATTCAAGCTGGCGGAAGAATTAATCTTATGATTGGACGATCTCTTACGGACAAAATTAGAAACAAATTAAATTATCAACCAAGTGAAATATTTACCAGACCACAAAATCCAACTGAAACAACTGCCGGCTTTACTCAAGCTCAAAAAATAGTAGGCAAAGCATGCGGTTTAGATGGAGTTAGGCCAGGAACGACCTGTGAGCCAATTATGACCACAGTTGGCAGTCAAGACACTACTGGGCCAATGACTAGAGATGAACTAAAAGAACTAGCTTGTTTAGGGTTTACTGCAGATTTAGTGATGCAAAGTTTTTGTCATACAGCTGCATATCCTAAACCAGTAGATTTAGTTACCCATAAAGAATTACCAGACTTTATATCTCAAAGAGGAGGAGTAGCTCTTAAGCCTGGAGACGGCATAATTCATAGTTGGCTTAACAGAATGCTTCTCCCCGATACTGTTGGTACAGGTGGAGATAGTCATACAAGATTTCCTCTTGGCATTTCATTTCCTGGAGGCTCGGGCATTGTTGCCTTTGCCGCTGCGATAGGATCAATGCCATTAAATATGCCTGAATCTGTACTGGTTAAATTTAATGGAGAATTATTACCAGGAATTACTCTGAGAGATTTAGTAAATGCAATCCCTCTATTCGCAATTAAAAAAGGACTCTTAACTGTTGAGAAAGAAAATAAGAAAAATATATTTAACGGTAAAATCATGGAAATTGAGGGTTTACCAAACTTAAAACTTGAACAAGCTTTTGAACTGACTGATGCTACTGCAGAACGCTCATGCGCTGGTAGCACCATACTTTTATCCCAAGAAACAGTTCAAGAGTATTTAAGAAGCAATATTTGCCTGCTAGAAAAAATGATCGAGGGCAATTATGAAGATTCAAAATCGATTTCAAGAAGAATCAATGATATGAAAAATTGGTTAAAAAAACCATCATTAATTCAACCAGATTTAAACGCTCAGTATGAAGAAATCATTGAAATTGATTTAGCAAAAGTAACACAACCGATAGTTGCTTGCCCTAACGATCCAGATAATGTAAAAGAAATTACTGATGTTGCAAATACAAATATTGACGAGGTTTTTATAGGTTCTTGCATGACAAATATTGGTCATTACAGGGCAGCTGCGAAAGTTCTTGAAGGTGTTCAAAATTTAAAATCTAAATTATGGATTTGTCCACCAACAAAAATGGATGAAGAAACTCTAAAAGCTGAAGGCTATTATAAAATATTCGAAGATTGTGGCGCAAGGTTAGAGTTACCAGGATGTTCTTTATGCATGGGAAATCAAGCCAGAGTAGATGAAGGTTCCGTAGTTTTTTCTACAAGTACAAGAAATTTTGACAATAGACTTGGCAAGAATGCACAAGTCTTTTTAGGAAGCGCTGAATTAGCAGCAGTTTGCGCACTGCTTGGCAAAATACCTGAAGTTGAAGAATATCAGGATATTACTAAAAATAAAATTAATCCATATTCAGATGAACTTTATCGCTATCTTCAATTTGATGAAATTCACGATTTCAGCTTGACAAGGTAATCATGGACTATGCCAAACTTTATAAAAGATAATATTCAAAAAACAAGTAATAATTCTTCTCGTAGCATCAAAAAATTATTAAAGCAAAGATCTCTAGTCGTTGCATTTTCGCTCTTATTAACAGGTTTAGGGGCCTCAATTACAAGCATATCTTTTAAAACTGGAATCTATTTTATTAATAATTGGAGATTGGCATTATTAAACCAATTCCCATCTATTGCGGTCTTACCTATTTTTGGAGCTCTAGGCGGAGCTATTGCAGGATATTTGATCAAAAATATAGCACCTGCTGCAAAAGGTTCGGGTGTTAGTCAAATCATGGGTTTCTTAAGACATAAAAAAGTTCCAATGAACTTAAAAGTAGGATTAGTAAAGCTAATATCAGGAATTATTGCTATTGGTAGTGGATTCCCTTTGGGTCCAGAAGGTCCATCAGTTCAAATGGGAGGATCAGTGGCTTGGCAAATGGCCAAGTGGCTCAAAGCTCCTGCAGCTTTCAGAAGAGTAATAGTAGCAGCAGGTGGAGGTGCTGGAATAGCCGCAGTATTTAGCGCTCCATTAGGAGGGTTTGTCTATGCAATAGAAGAGTTATTAAACTCTGCTAAACCAGTAATTTTGCTATTAGTAATAATTACAACTTTTATTGCAGATTCGTCTGCTGATATTATTCAAGCATTGGGCTTAGATCCTAAAGCAGGAGGCTTTGATTTTAACCTCGGATTTTTGATTCAAAAAGAATATGACCCATCAGTTTTTTTCTTACCTGTAGATTTTATTTACTTAGTTTTACTAGGAATAATTATTGGGATATTTGCAGAATTGTACAGCAGATATGTTTTATTAATGCAAAATCTTGGGAAAAAGTGGTATAAAAATAAATTTGTTTTAAAAATGAGTATCTGTGGACTTATTTTAGGAAGTATCTACTCTTGCTTACCCAGTACATTTCATAATTTAGATGAATTGCAGAAAATAATAGCCGAACAAAATACAAGTATTGGAATTGCTTTATTAGCAGTTTTAGTGCTATTTATCACGACAGGTTTAGCTGCAGCTTCTGGAGCTCCTGGAGGATTATTCTATCCAATGCTTACTTTAGGAGGGTCAATCGGACTAATAATGGGAAGCTGGGTAGAAATTGCAACAGGGCACGCTCCAAGTACATACATTTTTGCGGGAATGGGAGCTTTCGTAGCAGGATGTTCACGAACACCAATAACAGCAATGTTTTTGGCTTTTGCTTTAACAAAAAATTTATTAATAATGAAACCTGTCTTAATCAGCTGCATTGCCAGTTTCTTGATA
Organism: Prochlorococcus marinus CUG1417; assembly: GCF_017695975.1. Taxonomy (NCBI): domain Bacteria; kingdom Bacillati; phylum Cyanobacteriota; class Cyanophyceae; order Synechococcales; family Prochlorococcaceae; genus Prochlorococcus; species Prochlorococcus marinus. Next base: position 592,676 of record NZ_JAAORN010000002.1, read on the forward strand.
GCAAGAGCTTTTAATGAAGAATCAATTTATGAAAGACAAATACAAATAGAATTAGAAGACTAAGAAACTATCTTCAATCAAAAACTGCAGTTTTGCTGTTATAAACAAATACTTGATGATTTAGATGTAATCTAACTGCTCTTGCTAAAGCTATTCTTTCAATATCTCTTCCTTTTCTGATCAAATCATCAACTTCATCCCTATGACTTACATTAACTGTGCATTGCTCTATGATCGGACCTTCATCTAGATCTTCAGTAACATAGTGAGCAGTAGCACCGATTAATTTCACACCTCTCTTCCATGCTCGATGATATGGTTGCCCACCTTTAAAAGCAGGCAAGAAAGAATGATGAATATTTATTATTGAAGAAAACTTTTTTAAAAAAGACTCACTCAAAATTTGCATATATTTAGCCAATACAACAAGATCAATTTCATATAGTTTTAATAAATTTAAAAATTGATCTTCAACAATAGATTTATCAGTATTAAAGGTATCAATATAGACAAATTTTGCATTAAAGTCATTTGCAATATTTTTAAGATCAGAATGATTAGAAATTATTAACGGGACTTTCATGTTGAGTTCACCATTTCTTACTCGCCAAAGCAAATCAATCAAACAATGATTTTGTTTACTCACGAAAATAGCAACATTTGGAATTTCATCAGAATAATTTACGTTAAATTTTCCATTTACTTGATTTGCAATTTTCTGAAATTCTTTATAAATTTCATCTCTGTTAAAAATTGCATTTTTACTATTCCATTCAATTCGACTAAGAAACAAACCCGCATCTTGATCAGTATGATGATCAGAATGTTTTATGTTGCCACCGTAATTTGAAATCCAACTTGTGAGTAAACTCACAAGACCAGGACGATCGGGACAAACAATTTTGAATATAATTGAAGGATGTTCCAAAAATCTTTAACTACTAAGTCAAATAATAAAGTATATCTAATATATCAATGAAAAGCTTAAAAGAAAATTTTCAAGACGCACATATAGTTATTATTGGATCAGGAATTATTGGAAAATTTAACGCCTTAGAATTATCAGAATTAGGATTCCAGATAACAATAATAGATCCTAGTCAACTACAAAATAGCAGCAATGCAGCTTTAGGCTTGCTAATGGGGAATATGTATCAAAAAAGAAGGGGTAGAAGTTGGGATCTCAGGAAGCAAAGCATTGAATTATGGCCACAATGGATTACATTCTTGCAAAAATATAATTATGAATTAAATATTGAAAAACCATTGATACAACTAACTACTAATGAAGAAAAGTACAAAAAATTTGAAAAATTTATTTATGACACTAATGATCAAGACTTACGAATTTTAGAAAGAGACTCAATATTTATTAATAATATAAATAAAGCCTTCCAAACAAAAAATATAAAAGGAATTATTTCCTTCAAAGATGGAAGAATAAATGCTTTATTATTACTTCAAACATTAGATAAATATCTAAAACATAAAAAAGTAAATTATTTACAAGGAGAAATAATAAAAATAAGAAAATCAAACAATCAATGGATTTCTACAACAAGTAATAATGAAAACATCAAATCTGACATCGTTATTTTGTGTAATTCACTAAAAGCGATTGATTTAATAGATAACCTCTCTCACAACATCAAATTAAAACCTGTTTTAGGTCAAGCTATGGAAATTGAGATAAATGATGCAGAAGTTGATTTATTATCGCTGCCAAAACAATTCAATATAAATGGAAAAAATATAATTCCAAAATCAAAAAATAAGCTAATTATTGGATCAACTGACGAATATAGTACTAATCCAGGAAAAAATACATTCGAAAAACTCACAAATTTTCTCGATGAAAAACCAAATTGGCTGGTTAAAGGAAAAATTTCAAAAAAATGGTACGGAATAAGGTCAAAGCCAGATGGTGAACCTTCTCCAATAATGAAAAATCTTGAAGATGGACTAATTGTATGTACAGGTTTTTACAAAAATGGGATTTTACTAGCTCCGGTTTGTTCTAAATGGGTTGCTAATGAAATTAAAAATTACCTTTACTAATCTTTTGTTTCAGTAAAGTCTGCATCAATTACATCATCTCCGCCTTTTTCATTTGAATCACTCTGATCAGGACCGCCTGCTGCGCCAGGTGACGGTGGCTGATTGCCTGGTTGCTGATAAACAGATGAACCAACTGCATAAAGCTCTTGCTGAAGTTCTTCAAGAAGTTTTTTCATTGATTCATAATCTTCTTTTGATATTGCTTCTTTTAAAGCATTACTTTTTTCTTCAACTTTAGACTTTGCTGCAGCATCAATTTTGTCACCTAACTCACCAAGTTGCTTTTCTGTCTGATACACAAGTGTTTCAGCTTGATTTTTTAAATCGATTTTTTCTCTCTTTTCTTTATCTGCAGATGCATTTGATTCAGCATCCTTTACCATTTTTTCTACTTCATTATCAGACAGAGTTGAAGCACCAGTAATAGAAATACTTTGCTCTTTGCCACTTCCTTTATCTTTAGCGGTAACACTAAGAATACCATTTGCATCGATATCAAATGTAACTTCAATTTGCGGTACCCCCCTTGGTGCTGAAGGTATTCCATCCAATCTAAAGGTTCCTAAGCTTTTGTTATCAGAAGCCATTTCTCTCTCACCCTGTAAAACGTGTATTTCAACATTTGTTTGACCATCTACAGCAGTTGAATATGTTTCAGATTTTTTTGTAGGTACTGTAGTATTTCGATTTATCATTTTTGTCATTACTCCACCTAAAGTTTCTACACCTAAAGAAAGTGGAGTAACGTCGAGCAACAATATATCTTTAACCTCCCCTGCTAAAACTCCTCCCTGAATTGCAGCTCCTACAGCTACTACCTCATCAGGATTTACAGTTTGATTTGGTTCTTTACCAATTATTTTTTTAACTAGATCTAAAACAGCAGGAATTCTAGATGATCCTCCAACCATAACAACTTCATCAATTTCACTAGTAGAAATTTTTGCGTCACTTATAGCTCTCTCAACTGGGGTCTTACACCTATCAATTAAAGAAGCTGCTAATTCCTCAAACTTTGCTCTAGTAAGGTTCAGATCCAAATGTTTTGGTCCCTCGGGAGTCGCCGTAATAAAAGGTAAATTTATTTCACTTTGTGTAGCATTTGAGAGTTCTATTTTCGCTTTTTCAGCAGCTTCAGTCAATCTTTGCAAAGCTTGCTTATCTTGTCTAAGATCAATTCCCTCATTTGATTTAAAAGTATTAGCTAAGTGATCTACGATGCATCGATCAAAGTCATCACCACCTAAATGTGTATCTCCAGACGTGGACAAAACCTCGGTAACTCCATCACCAGCTTCAATAACTGAGACATCAAATGTACCTCCTCCTAAATCAAAAACAAGAATTTTTTCATTTTCTTTATCCAAACCATATGCTAAAGCCGCAGCAGTTGGTTCATTAACAATTCGGAGGACTTCTAAACCTGCAATCTTTCCAGCATCTTTCGTAGCCTGTCTTTGGGAATCGTTAAAATAAGCTGGAACTGTAATTACAGCTTGTGTAACTTTGTCACCAAGATATTTACCCGCATCATCTGCTAACTTTCTTAAAACTTGAGAACTGACCTCTTCTGGAGAAAACTGTTTATCCAAAATAGGGCATTTCAATTTAACACTAGAACCAGATTTTTCAACAGAATAACTAACTTCTTTAGATTCTTCATTAACTTCATCAACCCTTCTCCCAACAAAGCGTTTTGCAGAATAAAAAGTATTTTCAGGATTCATTACAGCTTGTCTTTTTGCTATTTGTCCAACAAGTTGATCTTGATTTTTAGTATATGCAACAACTGATGGAGTGGTTCTGAAACCCTCGGCATTTGCTATTACAGTAGGTTTACCACCTTCCATTACAGCGACACAACTATTAGTTGTTCCTAAATCAATTCCTACAACCTTACCCATGGGTAAATTCTCAATATTTGTTATTCTCCATGATCGGTCATCGTCGTCATTATTGTTACTCAAAGACGGGGTGTGGTTCCCGAACAGAACAGTATTTTTAAGAAAAAAATTCTAAACATGATTTCAAGTAAGACATCTTTCATAGCATTAATTGGTAATCCAATCAGCCATTCTTTATCGCCAATTATGCAAAATGCTGCCTTTCAATATTTAGGCTTAGATTTAATCTATATTGCCATACCCTGTAAAAATGAAGATTTAGAATTAGTTCTAAATACTTTTAAAAAGATTAATTGCAAAGGTTTAAACATTACAATTCCACACAAAGAAAAAGTATTTAACCTTTGTAGTGAAATCTCACCTATTGCTAACAAACTTAAAGCAATAAATACCCTGAAATTAAATTCTGAAAAAGAATGGAGCGCAACTAATACTGATGTAGAGGGATTTATTTATCCATTAAAAAATTTAAACTTAGCTAAGAAAAAATCAATAATTATTGGCTCAGGGGGTGCAGCAAGATCCGTTATTCAAGGTTTAATAGATTTAAATCTTTCAACAATTTCAGTAATATCGCGTAATAGATCATCACTAAATGAATTAATAAAAAACTTTGATAATCAAAATCAACTGCAGGGTTTATTAAATACTGATGATCAAGCCCAAATTTTAATTCGGGAAGCAGATTTGATTGTAAATACAACACCTGTAGGGATGAAAACAACTAGATCTGAAAATAATGAATTGCCATATGGCGAAGCTTTTTGGAGATCTCTTAACTCAAAAACAATTGTCTATGATTTAATCTACAATCCTGCCCTAACTCCTTTATTAAAATTTAGCGCCAAAAAAGGATGCATGACTATAAATGGTTTGGAAATGCTTGTTGCTCAAGGAATGAAATCAATAACATTTTGGACAGATGGTTTAGAAGTACCTTTTCATGTAATGAATGACGCACTAAAAAAATATCTTTAAAAAATGATCCTTTTTGTTAAGAAATTGCCTCTAATAATGTATGGTAAATAATGAACAGACGCTCATACATCAATTTATGAGCCAAAGACCTCGTCTGAAACCATGATCGATCAACAATCTTATTACGAAACCATGTATATCCTCCGCCCAGACATTGCGGAAGATGAAGTAACTAATCACATTGATAAATATAATAAGCTCTTAGAAGAATTTGGCGGTACCATTCTTGATAGCCAAATGAGAGGCAAGAGAAGATTAGCCTATCAAATAGCAAAACATAGAGAAGGAATTTACGTGCAATTAAGTCATCAAGGTGATGGGCAACATATTTTCAAAATTGAAAAGGCAATGAGACTAAGTGAAGATGTTATTAGATACATGACCGTTAAACAAGAAGGTCCTTTACCGACCCCAAGACCTTCGAATAAGAGTACATCTCAATCAGAGAATAAAGATAATCCAAATGACAAAGATGAATCTAAAGAAAAACAACCAGTAGCAAGTGCAGATAGTTCAACTTCGGAAAAAGATGATACTAAAACTAAAGAAAATACAGAATCTTAAATATTAATCTTTCGTTTTTGAATTTAACTCAGCCCAAATTTTATTAGACATACCCCACATATAAATAAAACCCTCTGCTAGAGAATGATTAAAGACATCATCTTTACTGTAAGTTGCCAAATCTTCCCTGTAAAGTGAATTATTTTCCGACATTCTCCCAATTACTATTGCGTTCCCCTTATGAAGTCTAATCTTTACTCTTCCATTAACTGAAGTTTGAGTCGATGATATAAATGCATCTAAACTTTCTTTAAGAGGTCCAAACCAAAAACCTTGATAAACTAGTTGACCCCATTTTTTTTCCACTATTCCTTTAAAATCGACAACATTTGGGCTTAATGTTATACTCTCTAATTCTTTATGAGCTTTGATTAAAAGTAAGAGGCCAGGTGTTTCGTAAATCTCTCTACTTTTAATTCCTACTACTCGATCTTCAATCATATCAATTCTTCCAAAACCGTGCTTACCAGCAAGATGATTAGTTTTTTGAATAATCTCTAATGGAGTTAAAAATTCATCATTAATTCCAACTGGAAACCCATTTTTAAAAACAATTTCTATATCTTGATAAGAATCAGGTGAATTATCAATTGATGATGTCATCGAAAATATATCTTCAGGTGCTTCTTGCATTGGGTCTTCTAATATGCCTGCTTCAATACTCCTGCCAAGTAAGTTAACGTCTATCGAATATGGTGATTTTTTTGATACCGGTGCAGGAATGCCAAATTTTTCTCCATACTCTATTGCCTCTTCTCTACTCATATTCCACTCTCTTGCAGGAGTAATTATTTTTAAATCAGGGCCTAAAGCATTTATTGCCAAATCAAACCGCACTTGATCATTCCCTTTACCTGTGCATCCATGAGCAACTGCATCGGCATTTATCTCTCGAGCAATATCAACGAGATTTTCAGCAATTAAAGGTCTCGCAAGGGCAGTAGATAAAGGATATTTATCTAAATATAATGCGTTTGCCCTTATGGCTGGGAAAGCATATTTCTCAACAAAACTATTAACTAAATTACCAACTATTGATTTAGATGCACCAGAATTTAAAGCTTTTTGCCTAATAAGTTCTAAATCCTCCCCTTGTCCAAGATCTGCCACAAAAGTAACCACTTCTGAAATTCCATATTCATTTTTTAAATATGGAATACAAACGCTCGTATCTACGCCGCCAGAATAAGCTAATACAACTTTTTTTACCTGCTGCATCTAAATTTGCTCCATAGATTTAAATTTTGACGTAATTAAGAATTTGAAAACTTTTTAAAAGCTAATATTATTGTAACTAAAAGAGCTGGACCAAAAACTAGTAATAATGGAAGAAAGTTATTAATTATTAAAACATTAGGATTTAAGTATCCAATAAGTTTAAATAATCCAGACAAGAACAAAGAAATTAGCCAGATAGAAAAGTATTTTAAATTTCCTTTATATAACAAAGTTTTTCGTGTGCACCATTATGTATTATCTTATATATAAAGAACATAATTTTAATGGATTCAAATAAATTAAAACTTAGATTGGACGATATTTCTGAAGTCAACCCTGCTTTAACTTGCTATCACAGAGATGATGCGGCTCCTGTTTTGCCATTAAGAGATGAACCTGATCTATTATCTTGGCTTGAAAATACAGGAAGACTTATTGCAGAAAAAGAAGGAGATTCACAAGAGATTAGTACGATAGAAGAAGAAGAACTATCAGCCCTAATGGGAGAAAAAGAAGATTATAAAACTGAAGAAGACCCTTCAGAAGATGATTGGGAAGATTAAAAAGTTTAATTTTAAATCTTTATTAATATTAATTACTTTTGCTTTAATAGTTACATCTTATTTTTTTAATAATTTTATTTTTATAGGATTTTATTCATTATTTTTTTTTATTTCTTTATTCGCCATAAATAATGGTCTAAAGATAATCAAAAAATTTAATTTACTTCAAAAAATTAGAACTGAAGGTCCAACTAATCACTTTAAAAAAAGTGATACCCCAACAATGGGCGGGATTTTTATGATAATCCCTTTTTTAATTCTTCTTTTGATAATAACTATAAATTTAGGCTCCATAAAATTATTAATTTTATTACTTACTATTTTTTCTTTTTTTATTATAGGATTTTTAGATGATTATTTAAGTATTAAAAACAATGAAAATACAGGATTAAAGTCAAAAGAGAAATTTATTTTACAAAGTATCATTTCAATAATTTTTATATTTTTAGCTTATCAAAAAGATTTAATAAATCCATTTATTGCAGTATCAAACTCTTGGGGAATAAACACTAGCATATTTATATTTCCCATCTCTTTTTTAGTCTTAGTAGGATTAAGTAATTCGGTAAATTTATCTGATGGACTAGATGGACTTGCAACTGGATGTAGTGCAATTGTCTTTTATGGATTAGGGACAGAAATATTAATAAAAGAACAGCAGGAACTTATTGTTTTTAGTCTCTTATGTTATTCAATGTCGGGAATTTGTTTAGGATTTCTCAAATACAATAGTTATCCTGCAAAAATATTTATGGGTGATACAGGATCTTTAAGTATTGGAGCAATTCTAGGTTCTATAGCATTATTAACTAATAGCATTTTTACTTTATCTATTTTCTCAGGAATATTCATTATTGAATCTTTATCAGTAATAATACAAGTAGGATTTTTTAAAATAACGAAAAAATTATTTAACAGAGGTAAACGAATATTTTTAATGGCTCCACTACACCACCATTTTGAACTTAAAGGAGTTAAGGAACAAAAAATAGTGGAAAATTTCTGGAAAATCAACATTTTACTCGTAATTTTAGGTATAGTTTTAAAAATTAATCTCTAAAAATTTGTTATGAGTTTTTTTACATGGAAAGATAATGGATTAACAAGCGATTGCTCTAGTCTTGATGCAATGGCATCAAGATTTGAAGAAACTGCTAACTTAATGAAAAAACTATCTAAGAAAGGTTTCAAACTAAAAAAAACTCATAATAATCAACTAATTCTTCACCCTGATCCTAAAGTATTTGATCAGTGGGGTTTTATTAGTGAAGAACTTCCTTTTAAACAACTTTGTTTAATATCAGATGAAGAATAAGAATTTGACCTTGAAAACTTTTCTGTAAGTATTGATAAATAATTGCGTACATGAGTATTCCAACTAAAGTGCCTATTGACACCCTCAATTCCATTTCTGCTCCATAATTTCCACTGATTACTATTAGAAATTCCTTTTTCAAGAATAACTTTCAACTCATTAATATCGGTAACATCTACTAAAAGTCCATTTTCACATTTTGAGCGGATTTCTTTTGGTCCTCCATCATTTGTTGATATTATTGGCAACCCACATGAAGAAGCTTCAAGAAGGGTCAAACCAAAGGGCTCTGTTAAAGCTGGATTTACAAATACACCCCCTCTGCTAGCAGCCCACCTATATAAAGCAGGTATCTGACTTGGAAGATGTTTTTTTGGATAAGCTACTTTTCCATACAAATTATATTTATCGATCTTTTCAAAAATATTATTGAAAACATCTCTTTGTTGAGGGTCAAGTTTTGAAGTACTATCTCGACAACCCAAAATCAAAATTAAATTTGTTTTACTTTTTAATTTTTCAGATCTTCCATATGCCTCAATCAAAGAAGGAATATTTTTTCTTCGAACGGCTCTAGAAATATTTAATAATGGGGGTTTACTAGAATCCTTTAAAAAAGGTTGCATCATATTATCAATTTCAGCTGTCTCCGTTGTCGAGTGAATATGGTGAAACTTATTATGATCAACACCAGGAGGAATTACTCTTGCTTTGTGAGGTGAAAAAGAAGAATATTGGGAATATTGATAAACTGATTCTTGTTTAGTACTTGTAACAACAATATCTGCCGACTTTAACGCTTTTTCTTCTGCTTCAATTCTCTTACTTATTGCATAAAGCTTTTCTATTTGATTAGTTTTTAACCCAGTATCAAGCAATTTTCTTTTTTTCTCTCGTCCTAAAGAATGGCCAGTAAAAATAAGTGGAACATTTAAGGACTGACTAAGTTTAACCCCTACATATCCAGCATCTGCATAATGTGCATGAATAAAATTAGGCTTTTTATTTTTTTGATAATAAGAGATAAGTCTTTCAGTTAAATGATCCAAATAAGGCCAAAGCAATTCCTTTCTTAAATATTTATTAGGTCCAAATTTAAATCTTAAAATTCTAACTCCGGGTTCTACAAATTCTTCTTCTTGAGAATATTCATAATCTACTTTAGGGTCGTTAATTAAACGAGTAACTAAATCTACTTGATCAACTTCTGAAGTATTAGCCAAACTTTTAACTAGCTCTAAAACATATTGTGTTTGTCCTCCTGTATCTGCATCCCTGCCTAATTCAAGATTTTTAGAGCGTATAAGACCATGTAAATGTAAATGTAAAAATTTAAACCTCATTAAGAAATCCTCCGATCAACAGCCCTTTAATACAAATAAGCTGAATTTCAAAAGGAAATATTAAGAAAGCATTATGATTTTAAATCTTTTTAATACAAAATTTTTTGAAAAAGCAGCTATAGACTCAAGTAATACCCCTTATAAGAGAGCTTTCTTTTTACTTAGATAATTAATAATAAAAAGAAATACAACAAGTTTTTTATTTAAGAACCTTTTTAAGATACTTAGCTGTATGGCTTGTGGGATGTTTAGCAACTTCCTCAGGAATACCTTCTGCAATAATTTCTCCACCTTTATCTCCTCCATCAGGTCCTAAATCAATAATCCAGTCAGAACATCTAATTACATCTAAGTTGTGTTCAATAACAATTACAGAATTCCCTTTATCTACCAAACGTTGTATTACATCCATTAATTTATGAACATCATAAAAACTCAACCCTGTAGTTGGTTCATCAATCAAATACAGAGTTTTTCCAGTTGCCCTTTTAGATAATTCTGTAGCCAACTTAACTCTTTGAGCCTCTCCCCCAGATAATGTAGGGGCTGGTTGGCCTAATTTGACATATCCTAATCCGACATCTACTAATGTAGATAACCTGTCAGAAGCTTGAGGTATTGCAGAAAAAGTTTGTGCAGCTTGTTCAACAGTCATTTCTAAAACATCTGATATATTAAAACCTTTATATTTAACTTGAAGAGTTTCCCGGTTAAAGCGAGCTCCTTTACATACTTCACATTGAACATACACATCAGGCAAAAAATTCATTTCGATAACATTAACTCCCTGGCCTTTACACGCTTCGCATCTTCCTCCTTTCACATTAAAACTAAACTGACCTGCCTGATAACCCCTTGCTTTAGCTTCAACTGTGGCGGTAAATATCTGCCTTATAGGATCAAAGGCACCTGTATAAGTAGCAGGGTTTGATCTTGGTGTTCTCCCTATTGGAGATTGATCAATAACGATAACTTTATCAATTGCCTTTATACCCTTTAACTCTTGTACGCCATGGGGAAAAGGAACTTTTAATCCCAGAGAATGACACAAGGCAGGATGAAGTAACTCATTTATTAAGGTACTTTTTCCACTACCACTAACACCAGTTACAGAAACCAGTCTTCCTAATGGAAATTCTACAGATATATTTTTTAAATTATTTTTTGAGCAACCATTTAAAATTAAACTTTTTTTAACAGAGGATCTACGTTCTTTTGGAGTAGGAATAGACTTCTTACCACTAAGATAAGCCCCAGTTAATGATCTTTCTGATTTCAAAACATCTTCATATGATCCCTTAGCAATAATTTCCCCACCATAAATACCTGCACCTGGACCAATATCTACTAAATAATCAGCAGATTTCATAGTATCTTCGTCATGTTCAACAACAACTAAAGTATTGCCAAGGTCTCTTAAGCTTTTTAATGTTTCTAATAATCTGTCATTGTCTCTCTGGTGTAAACCAATACTTGGTTCATCTAACACATATAAAACACCAGTAAGGCCAGCACCTATTTGTGTAGCTAATCTAATACGCTGAGCCTCTCCCCCGGACAAAGTCATGGCTGGTCTATCTAGAGTTAAATAATCTAAACCAACATTAATTAAAAACTTTAAACGTAAACGAATCTCTTTTAAAACCAATTCACCTATCTGCTTTTGTTTTTCTGATAAAGATATGTTTTCCTTCTTAGTCTTACCTAATCCCATGATGCGCTCTATGTGAGTTAAAGTTTCAGAAACGCTTATAGAAGTTAAGTCAGTAATATTATATGGGCCAAGTTTAACTGCCAAAGCCTCAGGTCTTAATCTTTTGCCAGAACACGTCTTGCAGGGAACTAATTCTAAGTACTTTTCTAATTTTTGTTTTACTGATTCTCCATTGGCTTCATTCAATTGCCTTTCTAATATTGGTAAAATCCCTTCAAAAGGTCTTTCAAAACCACTAGAAGTTTTAAAACGACTATCAGCTTGGATTAATATTGGTTTATCTGATCCCAAAAGAAGAACTTTTTTTTGCAAATCACTCAAATCTTTCCAAGGAGTTTTTAATTCAAAACCATAAGCTTGTCCTACAGAATATAGTAATGAGAAGTAATAAGTATTATCTTTTTCACTCCAAGGGGCTATGGCAGCATAAACAGGTAATGTTTGATCTGGTATAACTCTTTCAGCAGTAAATTTTTTTAAATAGCCAATACCATGACAGTCTGGACATGCTCCATAAGGGCTGTTAAAAGAAAAAAGTCTAGGAGAAAGTTCCTCAACAATAGAACCATGTATAGGACATGCATAATTTTCTGAGTAAAGTTTTTCTCTCTCTAAGTTAGAAGGAAGATTTTCTCCTTTTTTTGGAACAACTTCGACTATTGCTAACCCATCGCCTCTTTTTAGGCAAGTTTGTAGAGAATCATTTAATCTTTCTTGTATTCCTTCTCTTGCAATTAGTCTATCAACTACTACCTCAATATTATGAATTTGATTTTTATCTAGTTCAATACTATCAGCAAGTTCTCTTACCTCACCGTTGATTCTTACCCTAGCGAAGCCCTCAGCAGCAAGTCCACTAATTAATTTTGTATGAGTTCCTTTTTTCCCTCTTACTACAGGAGCCAACAATTGGTATCTTGTTCCTTCTGGTAATAAAATAATTTGATCAACCATTTCATCAATTGTTTGTGGCGCAATTGGAATCCCACAATGATGACAATGCGGTTCGCCAGCACGACCAAATAACAATCTTAAGTAATCTTGTATCTCTGTTACTGTTCCAACTGTTGATCGAGGATTATGACTTGTTGATTTTTGATCAATTGAAATAGCGGGTGATAAGCCCTCAATATTGTCTACATCAGGTTTATCTACTTGACCTAAAAATTGCCTTGCGTATGCTGAAAGACTTTCAACATATCTTCTTTGTCCTTCAGCAAAAATTGTATCAAAGGCTAAAGAACTTTTACCGCTTCCACTGACTCCTGTAAATACGATAAATTTATTCCTAGGTAGAGAAAGGTTAATATTTTTTAAATTATGCTGACGAGCTCCTCTAATAATAATTGAATTATCTTCCTCAAAATTACTATTAGTTTTTAAAACCATGTTTAAATCTATTTATGATTTAAAAAATATTATTATAGTAGATTTTTTCTATTTTATGCAGCAGCTTGATCAAGAAGTCTAGAGGCATATTCATTTACTTCAGAAGATCCTCCACCAATAAGTTCTATTAATTCATTTTTTCTTTGTTTTTTTGTAGTTAGTTTTAAAATTGAAGTATATGTTATTCCATCGATAACGTTTTTATTAACTTTAAAATGAGCTAATCCTCTAGCAGCTAAAAAAGGCTGATGTGTAATACATAAAACCTGTTGATCTCTAGAAATTTCTTTTATTAGCTCAACCAAAGAAAGTAAAGATTTACCACTTAAACCGTTATCAATTTCATCTAAAAAGAAAGTATTTGGTTTTTTAGAAATACTTGATTTAATAGCTAATAAGAATCTTGACATTTCTCCACCTGAAATAACATTTGACAATGGAGCAAGCTTCTGATCAGGATTAGCAGAAAACAAAAAATTTATATTGTCAATTCCATCGCCAGAAGGCTTACATTCTGAAAATTGAATTGAAAAATTTGCATTTTCTAATCCTAAATCCCGTAAAATAGAGATAACTGAATCTTGTAATTGTTTAGCAATTTTTTTTCTTTCAGTAGATTGAGTGATAAATAAAGAATTTAAATTACTTTGTAAGTTTTTAATTTGATTTTCTATATTACAAATTTCATTATCTTTATCGTTTTTTAGAAAATATGTCCTTAATTGATTTCGCTTTTTAATTAATTGAGTTAAGTCAAGTGAAAAAGTTCTTTCCAAATTTTTTAAAAAAAATAATCTTTTTTGTATTTCTGAAAGGTTAGAGTCATCTTTATCTATGTCTTGAATATATGAGTTTAATGCGAAAATTAACTCTTCTACATAAGTTTGGATATCTAATAAATTTTCTCTAAACTTTTGAATTTTTAAATCAAAGTCTGCTGTTTTATTAAAATTTTTTATTGATTGATTTATCAAAGAGGCTACTGATGGTTCATCATGGCTGCAATTATTTAAGTTATATAAAGATGATTGAATTGAATTATTTATTTCAAGATTATTTATAAGTTTATTTTCTAATAACTCTAATTCTAAAATTTCCTTACTTGATTCTAAATTAGCTTCCTCTAAAGTTTGCAATATTTGTTTAGTTATTAAGTTATTTTCTTCTTGCTTCTTAGAGGATTCTATTTTTTCATTCATTAATCCTTTTAAAACCTGACTTTCCTCCCATATATTTTTAATCTTTGCACTTATATCCCTTAATTCTTGCGAACATAAATCATCAATAATTAATCTTCTCTTTTCTTGAGAATCAAATATAGAAGTATCTGATTGACCTGCGAAATCTATTAGTAATTGTCCAAGTTCTTCTAATAATTTTTTATTAATTAATAAATTATTAAGGCTATATTTAGATAAAACTTTATTGTTTTTTCTATAGGATATTCTTTTGATATTTAAGATTGAAGAGCTAGTTTTTAAACCATTACTAATAAGCCAGTTATTGATTTGACAAGAGGAAGAGAATCTTGCCTCAATAACACAATGATCTTTTCCTGGACGTATTAAGTGTTTTAAAGGTATATTAGTTCCACCAAATAATACATTTAAGGAATCTAAGATTAGTGATTTTCCTGAACCAGAATCTCCAGTAATGATATTCAAACCTTTTTCGAAATTAATTTCTATAATCTCTATTAAGGCTATGTTTTCTATCTTTAATTGTATTAGCATGATAAATCTTCCATATAAAAAAATTAACTTCTTTTCTAAAAAAATAAAGGTTTTAAATATATAAAGTTATGAAAGAAGACTTTACTGACTTTATTGAAGTATCTGGACTGTTGGATTATGATCCAGAAAGAATATCAAAAATTTATAAAAAGAACCCAAAAAGACTTTTAAAAAGACTTTGGCAAACGCTCATACCTATTTTTACTTATTTATTATCTGTTGGGTGGGATAAACTAACTGGTAGATTAAAAAATAAAGAAAACGCAAGATTTAGAGCAAAAGAATTAACAAATTTACTAGTAGAACTTGGACCAGCATTTGTTAAAGCAGGTCAAGCTTTATCAACAAGACCAGATATCATTCCAGGGATTCTTCTTGAAGAATTATCTGAATTACAAGATCAACTTCCAGGGTTTAACGGAGATAAAGCTATGGAATTAATAGAAGAAGACTTAGGATCCAAGGTAGATGAAATTTTTTTAGAAATTGATAAAGAGCCAATTTCTGCAGCTTCTTTAGGACAAGTGCACAAAGCTAAACTCAAGAATGAGGAAGTTGTGGCAGTTAAAGTCCAACGTCCAGGTTTAAGAGAACAAATAACTTTAGATCTTTATATTGTAAGAAATATTGCTTATTGGCTAAAAAACAATATTGGACTAATAAGGAGCGATCTCGTGGCATTAATTGATGAATTAGGTAAAAGAGTTTTTGAAGAGATGGATTATTTAAATGAAGCTGATAATGCAGAAAAATTCAGAAATATGCACAAACATAACCAAATGATTGCCGTACCAAAAATTTATAAAGAAATAACTTCAAGAAGAGTTTTAACTATGGAATGGATTGATGGTACAAAATTAACCAATCTAGAAGATGTAAAGAAATTAGGGATTGATCCTGACAAAATGATTGATATAGGAGTGCAGTGCAGTTTAGAACAACTTTTAGAACATGGTTTTTTTCATGCCGACCCTCATCCAGGAAATTTATTAGCTCTTAAAGATGGAAGACTATGTTATCTAGATTTTGGAATGATGAGTGAGGTTTCTAGGGATTCAAGGTCTGGCCTAATACAAGCAGTTGTACATTTGGTAAATAAAAACTTCGATAAACTTTCTCAAGATTTCGTAAAATTAGGGTTTTTATCAGAAGAAGTTAACCTAGAACCCATAGTTCCAGCATTTCAAGATGTTTTTATTGACGCGGTTGAACAAGGTGTTTCAAAAATGGATTTTAAAAGCGTTACAGACGACATGTCAGGTGTGATGTATAAATTCCCTTTCAGATTACCTCCGTATTACGCTCTTATAATTAGGTCTCTACTTACATTAGAAGGAATTGCTTTAAGCGTAGACCCAAACTTTAAAATATTAGGTGCAGCTTATCCATATTTTGCTAGAAGGTTGATGGAAGATCCTGATCCACAATTAAGAGAAAGCCTGAAAGAAATGCTTTTTGATAACAAAAAATTTAAATGGGACCGCTTAGAAGATCTACTTTCTAATGCTGCAAAACAAACGAATCTCGATTTGGAAAAACTTTTAGACGAAGTCATAAATCTTCTCTTTTCTCCAAAAGGCGGATTTCTTAGAGATGAAATAATTGAAGGATTAACTAATCAAATAGATTTATTTAATCTAAAATTAATAAAAAATTTAAATAACTACCTTCCTAGTTCTATCAAATTAAATACCACTAATGAAACCAACAATTTAAATGATCTTCTAACTTATATAAAACCATTAAGAAACTTTTCAGAAATTCTACAAAAAGTTCCTGGCTATTCAATTGATATTTTTCTTAAAAGAATACCTCGACTTATAAATGAGCCATATACAAAAGAAATGGGTATAAAAATTGCAAAAAAAGTTACTGAAAAAGGTGTAGTTAGACTTGTAAAAATTGCAGCTGGTTCAAATATCTAAAATGAAATTTGGTAAATTTTTAATTATAAAAACACTTTTTATTTTAATAAGTTCTCAATTACTTTTTAATGTTTCAAAAGCTAACTCTGCTGAAAAAATTAAAATCGTTTATGGCATATTTTCTAGAACAATTGAAGTAAATTCATTAAAAAAGTTCGCTGAAAAAGGAGATTCAACTAAAAAACTAAAAAGAATTTTAAATGCAACTGGATCTTCCGATAAAGAAATTAGATCAGTATTAAACAAAGATTTTGAAATACCTATTACCGTTGCAAGCAAATTAGTATATTCACAAATAGGCAATGTTTTTTTAACAAGACTTTCATCTATTATTCATCCCCCCAGAGCAGATGATGAAAGAACAGGTTTGTTGGCACTTAGGGCTAGTATAATCCAAGGTATTTATATAGGAAATGGGAAAATAGATCTAATAAAGTTTTTTAAAGGATATCCAACCAAAACTGTTATTTTAGACGTAAGTGCTTTAAGCAAAGTTATGAATAAAGTAGAATCAATCTCAGAGCTATTAGACTTTTTTACAAATTCCCCCCTAGAAAAAATTAAAACAAATTAAAAATTATGATGTTATTGAATAAAATCAAAAACAAACTACACATTAATTATAGAAAAAAAAGATGGCCAGGATTAATTGATGCTTACAAACAATATCTTCCAGTTACAAAGGATACTCCTATTATTTCCCTTAACGAAGGGAATACTCCATTAATTTTTAGTGACTCAATAAGTAAATTAGTTGGAAATGGAACAAAGATTTTTCTAAAATACGACGGTCTTAATCCCACAGGCTCTTTTAAAGATCGTGGAATGACTATGGCAATTAGCAAAGCAAAAGAAGAAGGCTGTGAAGCTGTAATTTGTGCCAGCACCGGAAATACTTCTGCTGCTGCTGCTGCATATGCTTCTAGAGGAGGATTGAAACCTTATGTTTTAATCCCAGAAGGATTTGTTGCGCAAGGAAAACTTGCACAAGCTTTAATGTATGGAGCTGAGATAATCTCTATTGATGGAAACTTTGATAAAGCTCTTGAAATTGTACGAGATCTATCTTCTAAATATCCAATAGAACTTGTTAATTCTGTTAATCCATATCGCATAGAAGGCCAAAAAACGGCAGCTTTTGAGATTATTGATGACTTAGGTATTGCACCTGATTGGCTTTGTATTCCAATGGGTAATGCAGGAAACATAACTGCTTATTGGATGGGTTTTAATGAATATTCAAAAATTAAAAGAAATTTAAAATTACCAATAATGATGGGTTTTCAATCCGAAGGCTCTGCTCCGTTAGTGAAAAATATAATAGTTAAAGACCCTGAAACAATTGCTACAGCAATAAGAATTGGAAATCCTGTTAATAGAGAAAAAGCAAAAAAAGTTAAAAAAGAAAGTAAAGGAGACTTTCAGTCAGTTACAGATGAAGAAATAATCAATGCTTACAAAATTCTTGCCAAAGAAGGAGTTTTTTGTGAGCCTGCTAGTGCAGCATCAGTTGCAGGACTTATTAAAAATAAAAATAGAATACAAAAAGAATCGACTATTGTTTGTGTTCTTACCGGAAATGGATTAAAAGACCCTGATTGCGCCATTAAAAATAATGATGCTATTTTTAGAAAAAATATTGATCCTTCGTTAAAAAATATAACCAAAATCTTAGGATATTAAAGTCCAAAAAAATTAGTGTCTGTGGAAATCAATTAAAAACAAACAATATTTGTTGAAAAAAAGGTATAAATTTAATTTAATTGTTGAATAAATTTTTATTTTCCGAATTAATAACAAATTGTTCAACAAATAAAAAATCTTTTCCACTTGTTTAAATCTTCTTAATCAAAGTAATCTAGGTTGTAAAATTGATA